>NZ_FOUU01000003.1:0-92266 GCF_900114975.1 Thermodesulforhabdus norvegica | reverse complement strand
GTCGCAATCCCCTCGAATCGGGTCAAGCTTTCCGACTGCGTCCTTATAAATACACGAAATCATTAAGCCGTCAAGCACTTTTCGGTAAACCTCCCCCAAAAAGGGCGTCCCGATGATTTTAGTCCTCGCTAAAACAGCCCTGAAAAGAAGATAAATACCTGAAATTACTAGATTTGCTTACTTCGGTAAACCTCCGCAAACCCTCATTCCACCGTTGCAAAATCGGGCAATTCCCGAACATTTAAAACCCACCCCGGCACTCCGGATTCCTAACACCTGTGAAGTTATGGGGCTTACTTTCAGTTTCTCCTGCGGAACCCCTAAGCCCGGCAACCTCCGGTAAAGGCAATCAGTGCCCTTAACAACTCAAAGAGCGGAAGGAGAGCTGCCGGAAAGGTAAAACGATACCACCACATCCGGTCGTAACAGTATAAGCCCCTTCTCTGTTGACCTCTTCGGCCTTTCCCGTACATTATCTCCGAACCGGCTTTTTACGAAAGGCGGGCGGTCCCCCGCCGGAGAACCTGCCCGAACCCGGAAGGAGAAGGCTCCGTGAAGGCATACATACTAAAACGCATACTCCACATGATACCCACCTTTTTCGGAATTACCTTTCTGACTTTCCTGATCATTCAACTGGCTCCGGGAAACCCTATTCTGATGAAACTCCAGTTTACGGCAGAAGGTCAGATTTCCGACACGGCCACCACAAAGCAAATAATCGAAGAGACGAAAAGGCTTTACGGGCTGGATAAACCCCTACCGGTTCAGTACCTTATGTGGCTCAAAAGAGTCGTAATGCTGGATTTCGGAAAATCCTATAAGGATCACAGGGACGTATGGGAGAAAATCAAAGAGCGTCTCCCCGTAACGCTTCAACTTAACGTGCTGTCTTTCCTTTTAATATACGTCATCGCCATTCCGGCGGGTGTTTTTTCAGCGGTCAAGTCGGGAAGCAAGTGGGATCGATTCCTGACAATCCTCTTCTTCGCCCTCTATTCACTCCCCTCTTTCTGGGTGGCGGTGATACTCATTATGCTTTTCGGAGGGGGTGAATACTGGGATCTTTTCCCGGTATACGGAATTTCATCTCTGCAGGCCGATCAGTGGCCTTTCTGGAAGTGGTTTCTCGATCGAATGTGGCATCTTGTGCTTCCCGTGTTCTGCCTCAGCTACGGTGGATGGGCATACCTGTCCAGATTGATGCGCTCGGAGTTGCTGGAGGTAATCCGGGAGGACTACATAAGAACTGCCAGAGCCAAGGGCCTCGAAGAGCGGGTGGTTATAATGAAGCATGCCCTGAGGAACGCTCTTCTACCCATCGTTACGCTGGCCGCCTATTTGCTCCCTGCCCTTTTTGGAGGAAGCGTTATCATCGAAAGCATCTTTTCCATACCCGGTATGGGTCAGCTTGGCTTCGAAGCAGTTCTTTCCCGTGACTATCCGGTAATTATGGCCCTTACGACCATATCCGCCCTGCTCACCCTTATCGGGCTCGTACTTTCGGACATACTTTATGCCCTGCTTGATCCCAGAATAAAGCTGGAGTAGAGGAGATCCCGTTTATGTTAAACCAGCCGCCCACAGACGAGGTGCTTTACGAAAAGCCCCGTTCCTATTGGAGTGCGGTATGGAACAGGTTCAGGAAAAACAGGCCGGCCATGGTTGGGGTTGTCTTTATAATCTGGCTGGCCCTCATCGCAATCCTGGCCCCTTTGCTTGCCAACAACAAACCTCTTTGTGTTTACGCAGAGGGCAGACTGTTCTTTCCCATTCTGGAGGGCAAGGGTTATGCAAAAACCGTCGTGACGGGAAAGGACCGGAGAAGGGAAATTCTTCTGGACTGGAAAAAACTCCGCGGGGTTAAGGGAATTTCTCCTTTTCAGAAGATGGAAAACCCGGTCAGAGGATGGATATTGTGGCCCCCGGTTCCCTACTCACCAACCGAGCACAACCTCTTTGAAATCCTTCAACCCCCCGGCGGAAAACACTGGCTGGGAACGGACGACAGAGGCCGGGATGTGCTCAGCAGGATGATTCACGGCTCCCGCATATCTCTTTCCGTCGGCATGGTGTCGGTTGGGATTGCGGCGGTTTTTGGCATTATACTGGGCGGTATGGCGGGATACTTCGGTGGTTGGGTCGATCAACTGATAAACAGGCTTATCGAAATCATGATGACGATCCCCACTTTCTTTCTCATAATAGCAATAATAGCCTTTCTCCCGCCGAGCATATACAACATTATGGTCGTGATCGGCGTAACGGGGTGGACGGGAATAGCCCGATTCGTGAGAGCGGAGTTTCTGAAGCTGAAAAACCTCGACTTCGTCACGGCATCCCGCGCTCTTGGCACTTCCCACGCCCGAATTATTTTCGTGCACATGCTTCCCAACGCCATGGCGCCCGTTCTGGTTTCTGTGGTATTCGGCATAGCAGGTGCGATTTTGACGGAATCCAGTCTGAGTTTCCTGGGGTTCGGCGTGCCGCCCCCAACCCCGAGCTGGGGAGATATTCTCAGTCAGAGCCGGGATTACATAGAATTCGCCTGGTGGTTGACCCTCTTTCCCGGGCTGGCCATATTTATCACAATAACGGCTTATAACCTCGTGGGTGAAGCGCTGAGGGACGCAATGGACCCAAGGCTTTTTCAGTAGGGGGAAGGTCGGATGATGGATTTTATTGAAGCGGCAACAAAAGACGGAACAATACCGCTCCTCACGGTAAGCGAGCTTACCCGTGAAATAGCCCGGGTTCTCGAAAACGAGTTTCCCTTCGTCTGGGTTACCGGTGAAATATCCAACCTGCGCATTCCGTCGTCGGGTCACATGTACTTTACCCTTAAGGATCAGTTCGCCCAGATCAGGGCCGTATGCTTCAGAGGTACCCGGCCTGCAATTCGATTTTCGCCAAAGGACGGCATGGAAGTGATTTGCTTCGGCAGGATAAGCCTTTATCAGCCCCGTGGCGAGTACCAGATTATAGTTGAAATCATGGAGCCCAGGGGGCTCGGTGCACTTCAGGCCGCTTTCGAGGAGTTAAAAAAGAAGCTGTTTCAGGAGGGTCTTTTCGACGAAGCCAGAAAAAAACCGCTTCCCCTTTGTCCGAAGCACATTCTGGTCGTAACCTCGCCGACCGGTGCGGCCATAAGAGACATCCTGAGAATCCTCAAGAGCGCGCCTCTGGGCGTAAGCGTCACGCTTCTTCCGGTTCAGGTGCAGGGTGAAGTTGCCCCCGCAGAGATCGTCAAAGCCATCGAATGGATTAACGAGAACGCACGGGCCTTTCCCTGGGACGTGGTTATTGTGGGCAGAGGGGGAGGCAGTATCGAAGACCTGTGGGCTTTCAACGACGAAGGAGTGGCCAGAGCGGTGGCAGGCTGTGTGGTTCCCACAATTTCCGCCGTGGGTCATGAAATCGATTATACAATCTGTGATTTTGTCGCCGACTGCCGGGCGCCGACTCCCACGGCGGCGGCAGAAATCATAGTTAAACGCCAGAAGGAAATTCTGGAAAAAGCCGGCAGGATTCAAGCTACTCTTATCACCTCAATACTGCATCTTCTGGATCGGTACAAAAACAGGCTGGACTTCAACCGGAAAAGACTCAGAGATCCCCAGAGATGGGTGGACGACAAAAGGCTTTATCTCGACGACCGTCAGGAAAGGATTATACGGGCGGTAAAAGGGCTTATTGAAGGCAAGCAAAGAACCCGGGAATTACTGGAAGCAAAGCTTATGATCGCCTTTGGCCCTCAAAAAATAGAGGAAAAAAAGCGCCGCCTAGGTGATCTTTATCGTGAGTTGAACCGGGGAATTGCAAATGTTCTGAAGGACGGTTCCGTCAGGTTGAAGAAGGCAGAGACGTCCTTGAGAATGCTCAGTCCTTACAGAGTGCTTGAAAGAGGGTATGCAATTGTGACAAGATCCTCTGATGGGACCCTGTTGAAGGAGGCTTCCGGAGTTGAGGTGGGCGAGGAGGTAAATGTCCTGCTGGCTTCAGGTGGTCTCAGGTGTACCGTAAACGAAAGACTTGAGGGAGTGGAGAAGTTTGATGACCGGGAAAAAACGCAGTGACCCCGTCAGAGCCGTTACCCTGGAGGAAGCCTTTGAACGACTTGAGTTCATAGTTCAGGAGCTGGAAGGCGGGCAGATCCCCCTGGAAGCTGCTATAGAAATGTTCGTCGAAGGCATGAAGCTCGTTGAATTCTGTCAGAAACGCCTTGATGAAGCCGAGCAAAAAGTGCAAAAGGTGATCAGGGAAACCAATCAGAGGTGGACTGTGGAAGCCTTCAACCCCGGATCTGACGACGACGAAACCCAGGGTTGGAGGTCTGATCCCGGGAGAGGAAAAAATGGAATTTAATCTTTCCGCATACCTCAAAGAGCAGAAAGCCAGAGTTGACGAAGCTCTGGAAAGGTTTCTCCCTCAGACGAGCGGGCTTGAAGCCAGGGTAGTTGAGGCTGCGAGGTACAGCCTTTTTGCCGGCGGTAAAAGAATCAGACCGATCCTTTGCATTGCCGCCCACGATGCGCTGAAGGGAAACTCCCCTGCCCTTTACCCCGTTGCCTGCGCCCTTGAGATGATCCACACCTATTCTCTTATCCACGACGATCTGCCCGCAATGGACAACGACGATTTCAGGCGTGGCAAACCCACTAACCACAAAGTCTTCGGTGAAGGCGTGGCAATACTTGCAGGGGATCTTCTGCTCACTTACGCTTTCGAGCTTATTGCCGGAGCGGCCACCAACGGAGCTGACGCTTCTCTGCTTTTAGAAGTAATAGGCCTGATTGCTCAGGCTGCCGGCTTTCGTGGGATGATAGGCGGTCAGGTCATAGATCTGGAGTGCGAAAACAGGAGTGATGTGGATCTGGCGACAATTGAGTACATGCACACGAAGAAAACCGGGGCGTTGCTCACGGCTTCGGTCGTTTCAGGTGCCCTGCTTGGAGGAGCCGGCGATAAAGACCTCGAACGCTTCAGGCGATACGGTCATCACTTTGGCCTGGCTTTCCAGATAACTGATGATTTGCTTGACCTTATCGGAAATTTTGATCAAATGGGTAAATCCCCGGGGTCGGATTTACAGAAAAACAAAAAGACCTACCCTGCTCTTATGGGAATTGAAGAGAGCAGGAGGGCGGCCGAGGAGCACGTAAATAGGGCCGTTGAAGCAATTGAGGTGTTCGGGGCTGACGCCGAACCCCTCAGAGCCATAGCTTTATATCTCCTGGAGAGACGGGGTTGACACCCGCCTGATCGGGAGTTTGCAGGAGGAAAGCCTTGACGGAGCAATCGAGGATTCTGGACAACATAAACTCTCCTGCCGACCTTAAGCGCCTGTCCCCTGTTCAGCTTCAGGCGCTGGCACAGGAGATCAGAGAGGAAATTATCAGGGTCGTTTCGAAAAACGGCGGTCATCTGGCTCCAAACCTGGGAGTCGTTGAGCTTACCCTTGCCCTCCATTACGTTTTTGAATCTCCTGAGGATCGTATAATCTGGGACGTAGGCCATCAGAGTTACCCTCACAAGCTGATTACTGGCCGTCGAGAGGTGTTCCACACTCTACGGACCTTTGGCGGTATATCGGGCTTTCCGAAGCGTGACGAGAGTCCCCACGATGCCTTTGGCACAGGCCACGCCAGCACCTCCATATCTTCGGCTCTGGGCATTACCGTGGCAAAGAGTCTCAAGGGCTGTTCGAGAAAGGTCGTTGCGGTCATAGGCGACGGAAGTATGACCGGAGGTATGGCCTTTGAGGCACTGAATCACGCCGGTGACCTCGGAAAGGATTTGATAGTCGTGCTGAACGACAACGAAATGTCCATATCGCCCAACGTAGGAGCTCTTTCTTCTTTCCTCAGCCGCAAGCTCTCAAGCCGTACAATCGTTCAGTTCAAAAAGCAGATGGAGCAGTTCCTCAAAGCCATTCCCGGAGTCGGATCGAACATCCTGCAGTGGCTCAAAAAGAGTGAGGATTCCTTTATCGCCTTTTTCACTCCCGGGATTCTGTTCCAGGCACTGAAGTTTCATTACATAGGCCCTATAAACGGTCACAGGCTTGAGCGGCTTATAGAAACCTTCGAAAAGGCAAAGCACATCAACGGGCCGGTTCTGATTCACGTCCTGACACAGAAAGGGCGTGGCTATCATCCTGCAGAATCAAATCCCACGCACTTTCACGGAGTCGGCCCCTTCAAGATCGACACGGGAGAAAGCTGCTCCTCCGGAGGATGTCCGCCGACCTATACGTCCGTGTTCGGGAGGACTCTGGTTAGGCTGGCAGAAAAGGATCCCAGAATCGTGGCGATAACGGCGGCAATGAAAGAAGGAACCGGGCTGGACAAATTTGCCGGCCTCTACCCCGAGAGGTTCTTTGACGTGGGAATTGCCGAACAGCACGCCGTTACCTTCGCCGCAGGGCTTGCAACTGAGGGATTTCGGCCGGTGGTAGCCATATATTCGACCTTTTTGCAGAGGGCCTACGACCAGGTAGTACACGACGTGGCCTTGCAAAACCTTCCCGTTGTTTTTGCAATGGACCGTGGAGGCATTGTAGGAGAGGACGGGCCCACACATCACGGAGTTTTTGACTTTTCCTATCTGAGGCACATACCCAATATGGTGGTGATGGCCCCGAGAGACGAAAACCAGTTGCAGCATATGATCTACACGGCTCTGAAGTACGAAAGAGGGCCTATTGCTTTCCGCTATCCCAGAGGATACGGTCTGGGAGTACCGATGGATGAGGAGTTAAAGGAAATCCCCATAGGACGTGGTGAAGTTTTGAGAGAGGGCAATGACGTTGTGCTGGTTGCAATAGGGGCCATGGTTCATCCCGCGGTGGAAGCGGCAGAGCTTCTGAAAAAGGAAGGGATCGAGGCCACGGTAATCGATGCTCGTTTCGTAAAACCTCTGGACGAAGAGTTGATAGCTTCAAGAGCAGAAAAGGCGGATGCGGTGGTGACACTGGAGGAGAATGTTCTGCAGGGAGGCTTCGGCAGTGCCATTCTTGAAATGTTTTCCAATCTGGGGTGGTTTCCTTCCAGGTTTCTGAGGATCGGTATTCCCGACCTTTTCGTACCCCACGGATCTCAGAAGGATCTGCGAAAAGCCCTGAAGCTGGACCCCGAGAGCATTGCGGAATCCGTAAAAAAACTCCTGGAAAGCAATGCAAAGGAATTCCGGACAAAGAGTGCCCGACTACGAGCGATTAGATAAGCTTCTCGTCCGGCGAGGTCTTGTGGAAACCAGGTCCCGTGCTCAGGCCGTCATAATGTCGGGGAGTGTGTACGTAAATGGAGAAAGGGTAACAAAAGCCGGGGCGAGGGTCAGCGTAGAGGCAAACGTAGAGATCCGCGGCAAACCGATTCGATACGTCAGCCGTGGAGGGCTGAAGCTGGAACACGCATTAAATTTTTTCGGGATTAATCCTGCGGGGTGTGTCTGTATGGACGTGGGAGCATCGACGGGAGGGTTTACGGACTGTCTTCTCCAGCACGGTGCATCCAGGGTTTACGCCGTTGATGTAGGCTACGGTCAACTGGACTGGAAGCTCAGGAAAGACCATCGCGTCGTGGTTCTGGAAAAACGAAACATTCGATATCTGCCCCGGGAGGCGGTCTCTGATCCAATAGAACTTGCCACAATTGACACTTCTTTCATATCTTTAAAACTCGTTATTCCGTCAGTTACGGGTTTTTTGAAAAAGGGAGCCATTACAATAGCCCTTATAAAACCTCAATTCGAAGCGGGACGTAAGCAGGTGGGAAAAGGGGGTGTGGTCCGGGATCCCGCCGTCCACGATAGGGTATGCAGTGAGATCAGATCTTTTATGGAGGATCTGGGTTTTGACGTTTTGGGCATAACGCCGTCACCCATACTCGGGCCGCGAGGCAACAGGGAATTCTTCATTGCGGGCGTCTGGAAACCCCATTCCGTGACGACTTCCGGTTCCGAAGGTAACGGTGAGCTTTCGATAAACCCCGCACGGCTTAATAATGCAAAAAAAGCCGATAAAAGCTTGTTTTTATGAGCAACGACGGCTAAATAGGGCTTGCTTTGGCTTATCGCCTATGTATAATGGCCTTGGAGTGCTGGGGATTAGGGGCTATCTACTTATAATCACTGGATTTTATCCACTGTTTTAGGGAGGAAAGAACATGACGAAGGCGGAACTTGTCAGCAAAATGGCCGAAAAAGCCAACATCAGCAAAGCCAATGCTGAAAAGGCACTGAACGCATTTATAGAGACCGTGAAAGAGGCTCTTTCGCAGGGAGACAAGATCAGTCTGGTAGGGTTCGGTACTTTCAGTGTTGCCGAAAGGAGCGCCAGGGAAGGTCGAAACCCCAAGACCGGTGAAAAGCTTACAATCCCTGCCTGTAAGGTGGTCAAGTTTAAACCCGGTAATATGTTAAGAGATGCGGTAAAATAGTTCTTTTGCCCTGCAGCAGAAATGCTGGTTCTGCTGCAGGGATCTTTGCCGACTGTGAATACGAGGAATCTTATCGGTGCTGTTAACGGTGCGGGTGATCGTCCTGTAATTGAGCCTCGAAAGGGAAAAAGGGAGGGTCTCCTTCCGGAGGTTGGTTGCTTCGTCTTTGTACCCGATGATATTAGGCTTTTTCTGAGAAGAGTTCGTTATCAAGTATCGAAGAGAAGCAGGATCTTTTTGAGTAATTGCTATGTTTTTTCCGATGGTACAAAAGCCAGATGGTGTTTATTGGGCCCCATTCTGGGCGCTCCACAGGCCGTAATGGTGCTGGAAAAAGCCGTAGCTCTGGGTGTTCGCGACGTGGTTGCCCTTGGCTGGTGCGGCTCGCTTCAAGAAAGTGTGAAGATAGGGGATGTGGTGGTTCCCATCGGTTTTTTTTCCGAGGAGGGAACTTCATCTCATTATCCCGTCGTCGAGGCTGAAAAAATCGGCGTGGCGGCAGGCGCCGGCTTATCCTGTTTGAAGATTCTGGAAAAAAGACGCATCCCCATACACAGGGGGGTTGTGTGGACTACCGACGCTCCTTTTAGAGAAACGGTCGGGAAGGTTCTTTTTTACAAGCAGAAGGGCGTTCTGGCCGTTGATATGGAGTCCAGCGCATTAGCGCGAGGCGCATCTTATCGAGGTGTAAACCTTTTAATTATACTAATTGTCTCAGACCACCTGTACACTTTAAAATGGCATCACGGTTTAAAGGAGGCAGTTTTTAAGGAGCGGAGAAAGCAGGTTATTGAAGCGGTAGTAAAAGCCCTTGATAACGGGGAAAAGGATGAAGGACGATCTTGAAAAGATAAGACAACGGATAGAAGAGCTTCGCAGAGAGATTCTCTATCACAACTACAGGTATTATGCCCTCGACGACCCGGTCATAACCGATCAGGAATATGATACCCTGTTCAGAGAGCTGCAGGAACTTGAAGAACGGTATCCTCAATTCATTACACCCGATTCCCCCACGCAGAAAGTCGGCCATCCGCCTCTTGAGTCTTTTGCTCCTTTCGAGCATCGCATTCCCATGCTGAGCCTTGAAAATGCCTTCAGTGAGGAGGAAGTGCTGGCCTTCGACGCCAGGGTGCGGAGGGCTCTCGGTTCCCCGGTTTACAGCTACGTAGCCGAACCCAAAATGGATGGGGTTGCCGTCGAGGTTATCTACGAAAGAGGTGTTTTAACGGGAGCCGGAACCAGAGGTGACGGGCGTGTGGGAGAAGACGTGACGCCCAACGTGAAAACGATTCGCTCCATACCGCTAAGACTTACGGCCTTCGACGGAGCGCCCGAACCGCCGGAGTATCTTGCCGTAAGGGGCGAAGTCTTTATGGAGAAGGAAGAATTCAGACGGCTTAACAGGGAACAGACGGAAAAAGGTCTGCCGCCCTTTGCAAACCCGAGAAATGCGGCTGCCGGATCTTTAAGACAGCTCGATTCAAGGATTACCGCCTCCCGGAAGCTCAGGGCTTACTTTTACGGCGTAGGCCATGTGGAAGGCATAGAATTCAGAAGTCACTGGGAAATCCTTGAAACCCTCCGTTCCTGGGGGCTTCCCGTGAACCCGTTAAGAAAGCTCTGTAAGGACATCAGGAGTGCAATAGCTCATTACCACGAACTGGAAAGAATGCGGAGTGCGCTGCCCTACGAAATCGACGGAGTCGTGATAAAGGTTAACGAAATCGAACTTCAGAAGCGTCTTGGCGAAAAAACCAGAAGCCCTCGTTGGGCCATTGCTTTTAAATTTGCTGCCCATCAAGCGGTTACCAGGGTTGTCGGAATAAACGTTCAGGTAGGCCGGACGGGTGTTTTGACTCCCGTGGCAGAGCTGGAACCCGTGCAGGTCGGCGGGGTTGTGGTCCGGCATGCAACCCTCCACAATTACGACGAAATAAAGAGAAAGGACATCAGGATAGGAGATAGGGTTGTCGTTCAGAGGGCCGGTGATGTAATTCCGGAAGTCGTTCGCGTGGTCAAGGAAGCCAGGACGGGAAGCGAGAAAGAATTCGCCATGCCCGACAGATGTCCCGTTTGCGCCAGTAAAGTGGTGAGGTTCCCCGAAGAAGTAGCCTACAGGTGCATAAATCAGAACTGTCCGGCCCGGGTGAAGGCATCCATAATTCACTTCGCCAGTCGTAATGCTATGGACATAGAAGGGCTGGGAGAAAAAACGGTAAACCTTCTGGTGGATAGAGGTTTGATCAGAAAGATTCCCGACATTTATCGCCTGAAAAAGGAGGACCTCGTTAACCTGCCCGGATTTGCTGACCTGTCGGCGGAAAACCTCTTAAAGGCGATCGACAAAAGCAGAAGGACAAACCTTTCCCGCTTTCTATTTGCCCTTGGAATACCCTACGTTGGAGAATATACGGCGTCGCTCCTTGCAACTCACTTTAAATCTCTGAAAGCCGTCATGGAGGCCGGACGGGACGATCTGGTTTCCATACACGGAATCGGTGATAAGGTAGCCGACGCAGTGGTGGAATACTTCCGCAATCCAGAAAACCGTGCCATGATAAAGGACCTTCTGGATCAGGGACTGGAAATAGAAGGAGAACCCGAAGAAGTAGCCGAATTCGATTCCTTCTGGAAGGGGAAGACAGTGGTCTTCACAGGATCGCTTAAGAACTTCACCCGGGACGAGGCCTCCAGAATCGTTACTTCTTTAGGCGCCAGAGTGGCCAACAGCGTAAGTCGAAAAACAGATGTGGTGGTAGTCGGTGAAAATCCAGGATCTAAGCTGGAAAAGGCCCAGAAGCTGGGCATCCAGATCATGAGGGAAGAAGAATTTTTGGAGAAGGTAGGTCAAAGGAGGTAGAGTCCTATGAAAAAGCGGGTGCATCTCTACATATCAGGTCGCGTGCAGGGAGTTTTTTTCAGGGACTACATGAGGGACACGGCAAGAAAGGTCGGTGCCACAGGCTGGGTCAGAAACCTTCCGGACGGTCGCGTTGAGGCGGTGGTCGAAGGAGAAGCCGATGCCGTGAATGCCGTCGTAAACTGGTGCTATCGCGGCAGTCCGGCAAGCAGGGTCGATAACGTGGAAATCTCCGAAGATATATACAGTGGTGAATTTTCAGACTTTCAGATTCGATATTAACCGTAACATCCCTTAAGGGGAGTAGAAAGGTGGAAAGCATAGTTAATGCATGGCACAAATTCGTAGATTTTCTGGTTACTTACGACCTGAAAACCCTGGTGAAGGCCCTCTACAAAGTAGACTGGATTGCCCTGCTTCATAACCCGGTGACGTGGTTCGTAGCCGGTGCAGGGCTAATTTATGTCATCATTTCAAAGAGATACGGTATTCTGGTTTTTGTGGGCTCCGTGGCGGCCCTGTGTTTTATATTTTATCAGACGATACCTGAAAACATAGAAGAGGTGGAAATCGATAAACTTATAACCTTTTTCGGTGCGACTCTGGCCGTCATGCTCGTAAACATATACTACTTCGTAATTCGTAAATAATGAAAAGGGCGGTGAAAACCCGCCCTTCGTCGTTTACTTTTCTCCGTTGACCCTCATCTTCAGGTCCTTTCCGACCTTAAAAAAAGGCAATCTTTTGGGCTTTACCTCAATGACTTCGCCGGTTTTTGGATTTCTTCCTTTATAACCCTGATATTCCTTCACCTTGAAACTGCCAAACCCCCTGACTTCGAGTCTGTCTCCCTTTATGAGAGCCTCTTCCATGGCCTCAAAGGTTACGTTTACCGCCAGTTCGGCCATGCGAAGCGTTATTCCTTCAGCCCTGGCAACGGCTTCTATTAGCTGACTCTTGGTCATGATCCTCTCCTCTTACCGACCGGTTCGATCACTTCTCGTCCTTTCATGTAAGGTCTCAAAGCCGGAGGGATTATCACACTTCCGTCGGCCTGCTGATAATTCTCCAGAATGGCAACCACGGTTCTGCCGACGGCCAGCCCCGATCCGTTCAGAGTGTGAACGAACTCACTCTTTTTCTTACCTTTCCTACGAAACCTGATATTGGCACGCCTTGCCTGGAAGTCTTCGAAGTTACTACAGGACGAAATTTCTCTGTAGGTATTTTGCCCCGGCAGCCACACTTCTATATCGTAGGTCTTTGACGCAGCAAACCCGAGATCACCGGTACACAGGCTTACCACCCGATAATGAAGCCCCAGTTCCTGAAGTATCGTTTCGGCATCCCGGAGTAAGCTTTCCAGCTCATCATAAGAGGTTTCCGGCTTGACAATCTTAACGAGCTCCACTTTGTTGAACTGATGCTGCCGGATAAGCCCTCTCGTATCCTTACCGTAGGATCCGGCTTCTGCGCGAAAACAGGGCGTGTAGGCCGTGTAGTATTTGGGTAACTCATCTTCCTGAAGTGTTTCATTCATGTGTATGTTGGTCACGGGCACTTCTGCCGTAGGAACAAGATAATAATCCCAGCCATCAAGCTTGAACAAATCTTCTTTGAACTTGGGCAGTTGCCCCGTGCCGATAAGGCTCGTGCTGTTGACTATGAAGGGAGGCAATACTTCGGTATAGCCGTGCCGTGAAGTGTGAATGTCCAGCATAAAGTTGATAAGGGCTCTTTCCAGTTCTGCCCCTTCCCTCCAGTACAGGCAGAATCTGGCACCCGTCATGCGGGATGCTCGCTCGAAGTCCAGTATTCCGAGTTCTTCGCCTATTTCCCAGTGAGGTCTTGGGGAAAAGTCAAACTCGGGCTTTTCACCCCACACTTTAACCACGGGGTTATCCGCCTCATCCTTCCCGACGGCTACGGATTCGTGAGGCATATTCGGAATAAGGAGAAGAATATCCCTGAATCTGTTCTCTATGTCGGCTACTTCCCCATCAAGAGCCTTAATTCTCTCGGAAAGCTTCTTCATTTTCGAGATAAGCTCATCGGCACTCTTACCTTCTCGTTTAAGCCGGGCAATATCCTCAGAAGCCTGATTCCTTTCGTGTTTTAAGGATTCAACTTCCTGAAGTAGTTCTCTCCTTCGCTGATCCAATCTTCTAAACTCGGAGAGATCCATATCCAGTTGTCGATCTCTCAACATCTGCTCGACACGGTCGATATTCTCGCGAACGAATCGCAGGTCCAGCATTTTTGTTCCCCTTTTATAAAGTCAACGACTTTTATCCGATCTATCATCCCTTTTCAATTTCCGCATTTACATAGGATATACTGTAATCGGTCAGTTCTTCAATGGGGGGAAGGCTATAAAAAACGGCCATAAAAGGAACGGTCTGACCGGGTTTTATGTGCACATTGGATAGATTGTCCCCTTCCCTTCTCGATAGTCTGTCTTGAATTTCTTTTAAGGACAGCTGAGTTAGTTCGTCCCTGGAAAGCACGTTTCCGGGGAAGAATTTTTGAGACATCACAACCTTGCCGTCGATACCTATAAGTTTGGCCTCAAGCGTAACAAAACTGACGGGATAGGGTGAAACGTTTCTTATTTCTCCCTGGATAACGAGCATCTGCCCCACATTCAAGTTTTCTATGAAAAAGGCTTCGGTTTTTTGTGCTATTTCTACGGGTGGTGTTTTGCCGGCGGGCGCATTTTTTTCGGTCTTTTCCGGTTTGATCATGAAGTAATAGACGGTCGCTATCGCTATCATAAAGAGCGGTAAAGCCGTTAATACGAAGATTTTGGATCTGGCCACGGGAGGACGCCGTGCCATTCCTGCCGTTCTCTGGCGGCCCGTAGAAGCCAGAGTGCGGGGCTTACGAGCAGGCTCTGCCTCATCCGTCGTCTCTTCTTCACCGGTAACATCTTCTTTATCTCGAGGTTCTTCAGGCTCTGGAGCTTCCAGAACCACCATTTCCTCTTCCGGCTCGGTCTCCACCTTGACCGAAAAAACATGTTTACACCGCGAACACCTTACTTTACTTACGGGTTTTTTCAGTCTTTTCTCGTCAACTTTAAAACGGGTACCGCAGGATTCACATGTAATTACCATTATTTTAAACTCCTCGCTTTAAGTCCTGACACCGGAAAAGCATACCTCATAAATTCCGGGCAGATGCCTGTACTTTTCGGAATAGTCAAGGCCATAACCGACCAGGAACCCCTGTTCAACGGTAAAACCGACATAATCGACTTCAACGGCGCACCGACGTCGTTCTTTTTTATCAATAAACACACAAACTTTCAACGAGGCAGGCTTTTTGGTAAGCAAATAATCCACAACCCACTTAAGGCTGTATCCCGTATCAACGATGTCTTCCACCAGAAGGACGTGCTTGTCTCTGATGTCCAGTTCGATATCCTTCGTTATCTTAATCTCTTCACTACTTACCGTGTTCAATCCGTAGGTGGAAATTCTCATAAAATCAACTTTTGCGGGAAGGTTCAAATTTCTCAGAAGATCCGCCAGAAAAATGAAAGCTCCTTTAAGAATTCCCACGAAGATTACTTCCGAGACCTCTCTGTTCCTGTAATCCTCTTCTATATCCCGAGCAAGCTCTTTGACTCGATTTTGAATATCCTTTGCAGAAATTATCTCCTTCAGAGTGTAATCCACCATTTCTTTTACCCCCGTAACCCGTTTTTTATCAGATCCAGCGACAGCGCCACATTGTTAAAAAAAGCCTGAAAAGTCAATGGCTTCTTCACTCTGTTAGGAAGATCCGCAGGGGCTGGAACCCGAAAAGGCCGTCATAAACGGTAAGGAAGTCCGCCGATTCTGCCGATTAAAGTAATGATAGCCAGATTGTAAACTTTTCTCCTCTTCATTGACATGACCCTGCAGGGTTCTTAAGGTTTTCTATGAAGGTGTAGTGCCGTTCAAGCCAGCCCCCCGGCGGGGTCCGGAGGAAAATTATGAAAGTAATCAACAAAAAATGCGACGAAGATGAATTTATGGCACCGCGCTTTCGTGGCATGACCGAGGATGACGAGGAGGAGTTTTACGAGCTGGATGATCTGGAAGCACCCGAGGAAATAGGTCTTATTCCGCCGGAAGAGGAATACGACGCGTCAGAGGAGGAAAAAGTGGAAGACTCTGATGAAGCTGAAGCGGTTGCAGAGGAGGAATCTTTTTTTGATTCCGATCACATTACTACTTACCTGCGGGAAGTTTCCGAGTACGTACTTCTTACTCCCGAAAGAGAAATTGAGCTTGCGGCGATAATCCGAGAGGGCCAGAACGCCCTTATGAAAATCATCGAGGAAGAAGGTAAGTCGGATCCTTACTTCAGACAGGTTTACACCAAGATTCAGAGGCTTCATGCAAAAGAAAAGACCTTCCCTGGAATGCGCGATAAAATCCTGAAGGTAATCCGCCGTTCCGTCGTTCAGGCTCTCGAAAAAAATCCGGAAAACGAGCATTATCGGGAGATTTACCGGCGCGTTCAGGAAATACTGACCCGGATAGACGAAGCAAAAAACGAAATGGTCAAGGGAAACCTCCGCCTCGTTTTGAGCATCGCCAAGAGATACCGGGGACGGGGGATGAGCTTCGACGATCTGATTCAGGAAGGCAATCTCGGGCTTCTCAAAGCGGTCGGTCGCTTTGACCACACCAAGGGAAATCGCTTCAGTACCTATGCTACCTGGTGGGTCCGACAAAGCATAATACGCGGGATTTACGACAAAACCAGAACCATTCGACTTCCGGTACATTTCATAGAGATGAGGAATCTCTATCAGAAGGTTTACAGTGAGCTGTACAGGGAACTGGGAAGAGAGCCCACGCCCGAGGAAGTTGCGGAAAGGGCAAACATACCGGTTGAGCGTATAGAAACCATTATGGCCCTGACGGGTCAGCCTGTTTCTCTTGAAACCCCCGTTGGAGACGACGAACAGCGTCTGGGAGATTTTATCGAAGACACCAGGGTGGAATCTCCCGCCGAAAACATACGGGATAAGGAGCTCTATGAGGTACTGAGGCGTGTGCTTGCCACGCTACAACCTCGTGAAGAAAGGATACTTCGCCTCAGATTCGGTATAAACGGAAATCCCGAGGAGACTCTTGAAAAGATCGGTAAGAGCTTCAACGTTTCAAAGGAAAGAATACGTCAGATTGAGAAGAAGGCTCTGCAGAAGCTTCAGCATCCCAAAAGGAGAGCACTTCTGGAGCCCTTTCTTGACTGAAGAGGGGAGCGGAGCAACGAAGTGGGACTGGAAGTTTACTGGCTAAAGGGCATCAGACAGGTAAAGGGATCAGACAGAAGAAGTTCAGCAGACCCGGATCCGGTGAAGCTTGCGGAAGAAAATTGGCGTCCTTTACCGGAGAGGAATTTAACGGGGCGCGAAAGACGGGAGCTTAACAGAAAGGCACAGTCCCTGAGGCCCTGCGTTCAGATCGGAAATCGAGGTGTGACCAGGGAAGTTATCGGGGAAATCCGCCGTCAACTGCTTATTCACGAACTCATAAAGGTAAAGTGGGCCACTCTTTCAAAAGAAGACGGTGATAAGCGAGAGCAAGCGGAGGAATTGGCCCAAAAGGTCGGAGCTCATCTGATTTCCCTTATAGGGAAAACCCTGGTACTTTACCGCCAGAAAGAACAGGCCAATCAATAGGGGAAAGATGAGTCGTCGTGTTATCGTCATAGGTTCCGGGGCCGTCGGCAGCACCTATGCTTTTGCACTTTTGCAAAGCGGGCTCGTTGAAGAAATAGTTCTTCTCGATCAGAACCGGGATCTGGCCGCGGGTCAGGCTATGGACCTGTCCCATGGTCTGCCCTTCGTTCTCGCCGCAAGGGTTTACGCAGGCGGTGAAGAAGATCTCAAAGATGCCGACATGGTCGTTATCACGGCGGGAGCAAAACAGCGCCCCGGTCAATCTCGCCTGGACCTGCTTAAAGTAAACGCCGCAATAATGAAGAGCATAGCCGATTCGCTGGAGAAGCAATGCGGCTCTGAAATTCCGGTTATGGTGGTTACAAACCCCGTAGATGTGATGACCTATGCCCTTTACCGCTACACGGGCTGGTCCCGTCGTTTGATCTTTGGATCCGGCACCGTGCTGGACAGCGCCAGATTCCGGTACATGCTGAGCAGACATTGTGGAGTGGACTCAAGAAGCGTCCACGCCTATGTTATCGGTGAACACGGTGACAGTGAAGTACCGGCCTGGTCGCTTACCCACATCGCAGGAATCCCTTTTGATACCTACTGCGGGCAATGCAATCGTTGCAATGAAGACCGGGAGAAGGTCAAAAAGACCGTCGAAGAGGAGGTCAGGAATTCGGCGTACCATATCATAGATTACAAAGGAGCCACCTGGTTTGCCGTGGCTCTTGCCATGACCCGCATTACCTCCGCCGTCTTGAGAAACGAGCGCTCCGTCCTGACGGTTTCAACAGTTTTGAAAGGAGAATACGGCCTCAACGACCTTTGCCTCAGCGTGCCCTGCATCGTGGGAAGAAACGGAATAGAGCAGATCATAGAAGCCGACTTAAAAGACCCGGAGAAAGAAGCGTTAAGTCTTTCTGCCGGTGTAATTCACTCGGCCGTCAAAGAACTGTCCTTAGGTTAAGCATCACATTGCCGTAAACAATTACGGCATTTTGAATTACACGCCTGCAGGGACAACCGCAAGGGTTGTCCCTGCTTGGGCAAGGAGCTTCACGGACACTTAAGACCTTTCAATCGGCCTTTCTCAGAGGTGGCAAGGCCAGATAAAGAGTGTGATCTCCACGCTTTATCAGAAGAAGCAGGCTTTCCGTCTCTTTTGCTTTGCTTATGGCAAGTTTGAAGTCTCTTATGTTGTGCACCTTTCTTCTGTTGACTTCCTTTATTAAATCACCTTCGGAAACCCTCGCCTCCCAGGCAGGAGAACCCGGCTCAACCCCGGTCACGAGCACACCGGTCTCGTCCCTGCTCCATCCGAAGCGCTCGGCTACCTCCGGAGTAAGATTTTGAACGGTTAGTCCCCATTTTTGAGCCTTCTCAACGGCTTCGTCCCCGGTCTCAAACTCCGTTGCGCCTTCTTCGGGCATAGTTCCCACGATAACACTTACATGCTTCTTTTTACCGTCCCGAAGAACGGTAACATCTACATGGGAGTTCGGAGCCGTTGCAGCGACAATCCTAGAAAGAGTTCGTGCATCAGGAATTTCTTTACCGTCAAACTCCACTATAATGTCGCCTCTTTTTATGCCTGCCTTATCGGCGGGGCCTCCTTCCAGCACATCCGCAACCAAGGCACCTTTAGGCTCTTTCAGTCCAAAAGATTTTGCCAGCTCAGGTGTCAAATCCTGTATCATGACACCCAGCCAGCCCCGCACGATTTTCCCTTCCTTGAGCTGGGGCAATAGTTCTTTGGCCATATTTATAGGTATTGCAAATCCTATACCCTGGCCTCTTGCCACAATGGCGGTATTGATCCCAACGACTTCACCCTTCAGATTGAAAAGAGGCCCACCGCTGTTTCCCGGGTTTATTGCGGCATCGGTTTGCAGAAAATCATCGTAGGGTCCGGCTCCGATAACGCGGCCTTTCGCGCTGATTATGCCCGCCGTAACCGTATGACCAAGCCCAAAGGGATTGCCCACCGCTATCACCCAGTCGCCCACCCGGAGTTCGTCGGAATCGCCCAGAACGGCAGGATCGGGAAAATCCTTATCGGGTTTGACTTTGATGAGGGCCAGATCCGTCTTGGGATCTCTTCCAACGATCTTTGCTTCGTATTCCCTGCCGCTGTCCAGCTTGATGGTTATTTCATCTGCCTTCTCTATTACGTGGTTATTCGTCAATATGTATCCATCAGAGCTTATGATAAACCCCGATCCGAGAGAATGAGTCTTGAATTCGCGTTTCGGCAGGTCACCAAAAAAGCGTTTAAAAAATTCGTCTCCGAAGAAGTCGCGAAAGGGGGAATCGGGGTCAAGGAAAGGCTGGAGGGGGTGATCCTTTATAACCTTTGTGGTGGATATGTTTACGACGCTGTGCTTAACCTTTTCCACGAGGTCGGCAAAGGACGGCAATTCTGAAGCTGACTTAGAGGGCCACAGAGCAAGAGAAAGGTTTGCATGCAAGACGACCACAACGGTCAGAACCACGCCTAAAAGTCCGGGAGCTTTTATGCATTTCATCAATCCAATCCTCCGATTCGAAAGTGTTGCTTTCACCTTGAAACTTCTTAATAAGAATTAATGAAGAAATCAACCGGAGTGTAGCATGGAGGACGCAAAATGGAGAGGGAACAGAGATATTTTTTTGAGTCTGCCTGCGACAGGGCGATGGCAATTGTTTTAAAAAACTCCGAGCTGAAAAAACTGTACCGGAAGGCCGAAGCCACCTATACACCCGGCGAGCTGAAGATACGGGTACTCGAACAGGCCGTGCAATCTATGGAGAAGGACGAGAATGCCAGGAACTTCTTTGCCGACGAAGAGAGCCTCACCAGTTTTTTCTGCGGGATATGGATTCAGTTTCTGCTAATTGAAGTCGGGGGGATGGAGGCGGAAAAATTAAAGACCGTTGCGCGGGACATTTTCAGAGAAAACTTAAGGTCTGTCACCATTCATTGATTTTTCCCGGAAATACGTCTCAATGCTGACATTAAAATCTCTGGTAAGAGCGTCGAAAAAGTTTTTTGCGTCCCGCAAACTTTTCATCCTTGCAAGGCAGAGGGCCGACGCATGCCCGTACCTGTCGAGCTTTTGTGCAAGCTCGATAACTTCGTACTCGGAAGTATCGGGCCATTTTGCGAGAAGCCTTCCCAGCGATACCCCCGGAACCGTTATTCTGAATACAATAGGAGAATCCCATGGGTCATCAAGAAGCCAATCAACACGGAACAGTCTGTCCGGGGGAATGGAATGCCGGGTTACCGCATCGGTGCATTCACCCTTGTGGATTGTCACCCCTCTTTCACTCAGAAGGGCCATGCAGTTGTCTTCACCGGGATAGGGTTTGCAACAATAGGCAAACTTGTGAACAGCCCGGTCAATCTGACCAATCGTTACAGCTAACTGCCTGCTTTGAAAACGAAGGAAACCGCCCCTTTCAACGGAAATAATCTCCGAAACTATCCTTCGAACCTCTTCGGGTCCGAGAACATCCTGACCCAGTTTTACGTAAAGATCCGTTTCACTTTTGGAGCCCGTTTTTTTGAGTATCAATTCCATGCTTTCAAAATTAGCGTTTTCGGCCTTCAAACCAAGCAGGGTGATAATCTGCTGAAAAATCTCACGCCCGATCTTTTCTGCGTAAAATCTCCTTCTTCTCTGAATCAACTTCTGAACACCCGCTCTCGCCCTCAGAGTCTTGCATATCGTTTCGTATTCCGGATCCACATCGAGCACTTCGGTCGTCGTAAGGATTTCAACGGTTGCGCCGTCATAAAGCGGGTAAACAGGGGAAACCTTCTTCCCGTCTATCAGCCCTCCCCTGCAATGATCGCCCAGTTGAGTATGAATGCGATAGGCAAAATCCAGAACCGTGCTTTCCTTCGGCAGAAAATAAAGGTCGCCTTTCGGGGTATAGACGGCTATCTCTTCACCCTCGGTGTACCTCAAAAGCTCCTTGCGATGCGTAGAGGGTCCCTGGTATTCGGCTATCTCCCTCAAAAACTCCGCTATTTCGTCATCATGCTCCTCGCGGAAAAACTCCTTATCCTCTCTCCACCTCCTCAATATGCCGTACTGCGCCCATGTATCCATTGATGGAGTTCTGATCTTTACCAGATAATTCTGCCCTGCATGATGAAACCTTGCGTGAAGGCTCCGATAACCGTTGGCCTTGGGGCTTGCAATAAAATCTCTGATGGTACGGGGCAACGGCGGGTAGGTTCGGTTTACAATCCCGAGAGCTTCGTAACAGAGGAGTTCATCTTCGGAACTTACGACAATTGTGAAATCGACGTAATTCTCAGCATTATGCACTTCCAGAGTTTTTCGCTGAGCATTATAGTAACTTCCCAGTCCCTTGCATCTACTTCTAACCTGTGCGGAAATACCCAGCTTCCTCAGAGCTTCTTCCAGAGTACTCCTTATTTCTACAATCTTGGGGTCGTTACTGATCTGATTTATATGGTTGAGAATCTTTTTGCTTTTGCGGGGATAGAGATACATAAGAGAGAGGTTATAAAGCTCTCGTTTGAGATGATAGATGTTCAGCTTTGCCGCCAGAGGTGCATAGATATCAAGGGTTTCCGTTGCGATTTTCTGCCGTTTCGCAGAGCTCAGATAATGAAGTGTGCGAAGATTATGAAGCCTGTCGGCAAGTTTTATTATGAGAACGCCAAGGCGACGGCTTGCACTCTTTAGAATTTTGCTGTGAGTCATGTAAACAGAGTTACCGTCGTGCCCCAGCCCGATCTTTGTGCATCCGTCAACGAAATCGGCAACGGCCTGGCCGAATCTCTTTCTCAGGTCCGATAGGT
This sequence comes from Thermodesulforhabdus norvegica, assembly GCF_900114975.1. Taxonomy (NCBI): domain Bacteria; kingdom Pseudomonadati; phylum Thermodesulfobacteriota; class Syntrophobacteria; order Syntrophobacterales; family Thermodesulforhabdaceae; genus Thermodesulforhabdus; species Thermodesulforhabdus norvegica. The sequence goes on along the minus strand of NZ_FOUU01000003.1, from coordinate 70,475 downwards.
CAACATGAGGTACATCCTCAACCGTATCGTGCAAAAGGGCGGCACACAGAAGCGTTACATCCAGGATTTCGAATTCTCTGGCTATAATCTCCGCAACGGACACGGGATGAGTGATGTAAGGCTCCCCGGACTTCCTCTTCTGATCCTTGTGAAGCGCCGAAGCATATTCAAAGGCTTCAAAAATGCGATCCCCCTCATCACCGCACTTCTGTGCGATGGCCTTTATGGTTCGAAGTGCCTGCCAGTATTCCTGCGAGTTAGTTTGCATAAAACCTCAATCCGACTGCCAAAAAGCAATCAACTTCTCACAATTCTCATTTAATCCTCAAACTCGATACTTTCAACTAATAAAAAACCCTGTTCGGCCGGAGGGGGATAGCCGAACAGGGCCAGGAGGGGTTAGGAGAAGGCGACCTAACACCATCTGGTATTCTTTATAGTCGACAGAAAAAAAAGATTGCAATTTTTTTGTTTCAATATGCAAGCTTGCTAAGTGATCTCATTATGAGAGTAAACCCCATGCCTATCATGCCCATGATGCCCATCCCGCATGAAAATCCTGCGAGGAGAACCGGCGCGTAGTGACGCCACCTGAGTCCGTATTTTTTTATAAAATAATACCTGCCCAGCAGGGCCCCTATTACCTCGAGAAATACGCCGTGTGGCGTGGTCTGTCCCAGTCCTCTGGTGACCCCGTAGATAAGCATTATCGGGAGGTTAAGCACTGCAAGCAACCAGTAGGTCAGAACCCCCAGCCCCAGTCCCCAGAGGACATAAGACAGCTTCAAAGCCTGGAAAAATGGTGAATCCCCCTCAACCGTAGCACTCTGAAGGAGGAGAGTGTTCAAAGCCTGAAGATGCCATAGCTCCTGAGCATAAGGATAATGACTGGAAGGGATTGGCGCGAGATGCCACAGATACTGTGAAAAAAGCAGACTTGATATCATGACCACAGGAAAAACGAAAATCTCCGCCTTGATAATGCTCCTAAAGCTGGTCCCCGTCAGCTCAATTTCGCGAAACTTGACCGTCGCCTTTCCGTAATTGTGAATAGGTATCGGCGCATACCATATGCCTATACCGTGGTAGCCGAAAAACCGGGACGCTGCAATGAAGCTCATTTCCCGAACCATGGGTAAACTGACAAACTGCCCTGCCACACCTTCCATCCTTGCCGATATGTAAGAGATGATAGGCGTGTAAATAAACCCGTAGGCTACGAGGAAAATAATCGGAAATCCCGGAACCAGGTAATTACAAAGCAGGATATAAGCAGTCGTTGAAGCCACGTAGATGGCCAGGGCAATCCATATGCTGAAATCGCCACGGCCGGGAGGCGGAGTAAAAAGCCTTTTAAACCTCTCACCCAGAGGTTCCTTATGTCCGGCCTTCCGCAACATTACCATTACGTGGACGATACCTGCCACGGCAATTGCCAGTCCCAGCCCTATACCGAAGCTCATGTAAAAATCGAAGTTATTGGCAAACACGGTATCAACCGTCTCCATTCCCTTGTGCCAGTGATAGAGAATGCCCTTACGATAAAGAATGGGGTTTGCTATCATCGTTATAATGAAACCTATAAGTCCCCCCATAACCGCCCAGAAAGGTAGAACCATACCGAGAAACATTAAACCGAGATCGAGCTGGATACCGGTAGCTACGGCGGGAAGGAAATCCTCCGTGTAAGGAGTGAGCTCTATCCACGGAATGGGAAGAATGCGGATGGGTTCCACGAGAATAACGCCCGAAGCAGACGGTATAAGCACATAGATGAATCCGAAAATCAATCCTATAACGCCGCCTATTGAAAAGACCCTCCATCTCCAGCTCGTTTCCTCTCTGTTGGCCGACTCGGTAAGGGCCATTGTCCCGAGAGCTCCCACAGGAGCCATGGGAAAGGGAAGCCTCTCAACATCCGACGTGAGCCTGTAGAGCGCATACCCCAGGCCGAAATGATCCACCGCCTGGATAAGCTCAAAGCCTATCATCAAAAGTATAGGAACAAGCCAATCACGATGGAAGAAAGTCCTTTCAACATAGGACTCGGAACCGGGAGGCGGGGCAACCCAGGAGGGTATTAAGTGCGTAAGCCCCAGGACTCTCGCCGCCTCGGACTGCACTATGTACTGATTCCAGAGAAGACCCGAAAAAGGAGAGGAAAGAGCGGCTCCGGCCATATAGTAAAGTACGAAAACCTCCTGCTGCCTTAGCCGGGTATAAGCTCTCTTGGCCACCTCTCCAAACAGAATAACCGTAACCCACCTTGCCGCAGGCCCCACACCCGTTCCAATGACCAGGTTCAGATACATAGAGCCCGGCATCATGACAAAACCGATAAAAAGAGCCCCGAAAACGGCCTTCCATCCAAAGCCGTCTTCAAAATGATCCGGCGGCTTTAGAAGCTCTCTGTATTCCCTCAGTTCTCTGTCTTCTTTCACCTTACCCACAGCTCCGTAAATCAAAGTGGGAAAACGTGATACGAAATCGGCACAAATAGGCCGATCACAAGCCAAAGAAGTGCCATCGCCACATCACCCCAGATAAGCCCGATAAAAAACCAACGGGCTTTATGATACAGTTGCAGGCCACCGTAACGCATTACGATGACGTTGAACAACCAGCCCAGAAAAAAGGAAAACCAGAGTATCTTCATGGCCGAACTGTAGGCAACAAGATAGCCGATTGGATGTAAAGGCCACCATATGAACCTCTGATAACCCGCAATAACAAGCATCATAACCCCGGCTCCCACAACCCCAAAGAAAATGCTCCATCTCTTTGGCCCCTCCGGATGCTGAATCAGCGTTAACGCTTTTTCGTGGACACGGGATACGGACTCAAGAACCCAGGTGTCCGGAAAGCTCAGTATACCGTACTTGTAGGTTATGATAATTACCGAAATTGTTGAAATTACGAGGGACAAAGCAGTGGCCGCAACAATACCCAGGAGAAAGCGCCGCTTTTCTGAAGTGCCTTTTGAAAGAGCAGAAGCATGAAACAGGGTCGGCTGAAGGGATTCACGCATATCCAGAAAAGCAACCTTCTGCACCACCGCACAGAGGTATATCGAAAGCGGGGACAGATGGCCGCTGTGTAACACCGAAAGAAGGCCGTCGGAAGGAGCGGCGGTCAACGTATAATAAGGCAATCCACCCTGACATACTATTCGGGACGAAACCAGGTAAATAACAAAGGCAACAACCAGAAAGACCAGGGAAGATAAAAAATCGACACCGACACATACAAACCACAGACAAAGACCGATAAATCCGACAGTTGCGGCCATAAAAGAGCCCAAGGGTGATAAAAAGCCCGAGTAGCCCTCAGGAAAGACTTCATCGGAACCTCTTCCAGAGCGAGCTACCACCCTGAAAACCGCTTTGATGTGATGCCTTGCAAGCCATATAAGGAAGAGGGCAAAGACTCCATAGGCGCCCACCGCCTGCATTTCTTCAACCCTTTCTAGAACCGGACCGAAGGTCGTTCCCAAAGCTGCATCGGGTATGTGCATTCCGAAGACGCCAAGCACTCCCGGAATCAAGGAAGTAAGCACGAAAAAGAGCCAGAAACTCAGGGAAACCTGTCTTGGAGCTAAAGACGCAAAGCCTATGAAAGCAGGATAGATGTAAATCTTCGCTCTGTAAAACCCCTGTAAAAGGCCTTCTTTTGGAATATAAGGCTGAGCCAGCAGTAAAGTGGGGATTTGAGGGACCCCCGGAAAGTAGGTATGAAGACCGTTGAGAAGGTGAAGGGTCACCGGAATCAAAAGTCCGCAGATGAAAAAGGGACCGAAAAGATTTCGCCATAACGATCCCTTCTCCGACTCTTCTACAAAAATCTCCGGAACCCTAAGCAACGGAAAGCTCATTCGTTCGTTTTCTATCCAGTGATGGGAAAAGATCCCTGTGATCCCCATGAGTGTGGTAACCAGAAAAACCAAAAAGACTCCCCAGAAGAGGAGAGGAGTAATCCAGTGATCCCAGGGAATGCGAGAAAAAATTTGAAAAGCGTTCAGGCCGTAAGCCCCTTCCATACCGTAAAGAAGCTCTCCGATGAGGTCTTCCTGTACCGGGAAGATCTCTCTTCTCACCTCCGATATTACCTTCAAAATCTGCCGCTCCTGTCCCTGCAACCATCCCGGAGCCGTTATGTTCGCAATAAAGGTTCTGGCAAACCCCGTATGTGACAGGGTAGAAGCAATTGCGGACATGGCCCAGAGCAGCAGGACTTCAGAAAGAGACAATCTGAGAAAAGGGGAAATTCTCCCGGCCAGAGGATTCCACAAAAGCAGACAAAACATGAGGATGAAAAAGGACACCAGTGGGAAATGGCCGCCTCCAAGAGGGGAATTCTGACGAACGATATTATTCCACGGCGTTATCCAGCTTATAAGAATGCACAGCACAACACCGATGATAAGAACCCAGAATCGAATGTGCCTATTAGAATCGCCACTCATGAAAGAGTCTCTCTCCCCTCTATTCCCAACCCGTCGCTTTAAAAGCCACTTTCACTGGGTACCTTTTTGAAGGCATCAACTACAGGGGCAATCACATTTGAGCTATCTCACCGTCCCCAATCCGACCTCCTCTTTGGCCGCAGGATCCAGGGTATGCCACCTCAAAAGCTCCTTTCTTACCGCAGCAACGAACCTTTTATTTGCCCTGTACCAGGCTCTCGCCTCACCGGAAAGCCTCACGATCCTTAAAGTAACATGAACATAGCCCGGCTCATCGGGATCGGGACAGCAGTAAACGTGAACCCTCTGCCTCATCCCGAAATCGAAAGGAGCGAGCCATACGGTCGTCTGCAACAGCAAGCACATTGAAACCCCGGGGATCGATCTACCTTCGTGTATTTCATCCCACTGAGCCCAATCTATACGAACGCCATCACTCATGAAGACGCCGTGAGGCACGTCCTGATGGAGGTTGAAAAAGGCGGCCAGATAACGGACTATCTTCTCGTGCTCTTCCTCCGGAAAGAGAAAAGGAATATCGACGACGAGGACCCCGTTCTGGGGTTCGGGAAGCTTCCATGAGCGTTCCACATCCGGCATCGACATGTTCACAGCAACCCTGGCCGGGTAAAGAGAAGCCAGGAAAACGACGCCAAATACCAGAACCATACTTACAACGCTGACAAGAGAGGAATAGTTAAAGGTCAGGGAAGCGAACATTGCCGTACCACCAAGATACCTGGCAACAAACTGAGCCAGAAGATAGCCGATGACGCAGGATAGCACGGCATAAGCCATGGCTTCCATCATGAAAAGAAATCCGACATAATGTGGAGCCAGCCCGACGCTTGTGTAAACGGATATTTCCCTGCGCCTTTCGTGAACCTGACCGATTAAAGTGTTGATGCAAATAAGCAGAACCACTCCGACGGGTATGATAACATTTGACATTCCCTGATAGCGAAGGGCTGAGGAAGAGCTGTGAAAAAAGACTCCCTCGTTTTTTCCGAGATAAACCGGATACAGGTACCAGGTGCCCAGCCGCTCTTCGGCAGATGCTCCGTCATGGGAATTATTCTTTTCCGTTAACACATGGACGGCCATAATGGAACCACCCATCCTCAGGCATGTCCAGAAAGGAATAAAAACAGTGCGTTCCGCAGAAGCGAAGGAAAACCTCTGAGCCTCCGGCAGAATCTCCTCACCGGCTTCAATGGCCTCTACCTCAACCTCGGTAAGCTCTTCTTCGGGGTGGATTTCGAGATAGGCCGGTAAAAGAGGCTTGCCGTCAAGGCCTTTCAGGCTCTTAACAATATCTTCATCAAAGATGCCCACTACGGCAAAATCCAGCCCGTTGATCTTCACCCGGGGAAACATTGCAGAATCCGGTCCATGAAAACCCCGCCCGAAAGCGTGATGCCTTCTCCTTCCAGACTTCCCACGATCGCCGACAGGTATTCCCAGCTTCTCTGCAAGATAAACTGAAATAACTGCTTCCCTGATGGCTCCCTCCCCGATCCACCTACCCCATACGAGGCTTTGCACCAGAGCTTTTGGAGGCCTGACCCCAACTCCCATAACTCCCTCAAGTCCAACTCTTTTTCCATCCGGACTCGATATAACGGAAACCGTTCGGTCGTAAGAGCCCCCTGATCGGCCTATCCAGGCACGAGGAAATACGATCGTGTCGTGATACAGGGCCTTTATCTGCCTCAAAGCAAAATCACTCATAGGCATCCAGAAGGGATGATGCACCTCAAGGCCCTGATATGACGGGTTCTCACCTACTTTTGTATCGGTAACGCGCTGAAAGGTCTTAACGCTGGTGAAGGACATTATGGCAAAGGTCAGTATAATGAGTGTGATGCAGGTGAGAGCCGTTCTCAGGCGCCGTCTGTGGAGGTTGGACACTCCGATGGCGAACCCGGAAGTAAGAGCCTGGGAGGCCTTTATTTGCCCTATCGCTTTCGCCCCTGATGCCCTCCACGCCGCTTTTTTCTGCGTCTCGATTTCGTGCTCAAATCGATCCACAATCAGATAACCCACCAGTAAAGAAAGCCCGACGATAAAGAAAGCCACGATCACCATGGTAGGACTATAAGTGATCCGGAAGGCCGGGTGGACGCTTTTTATAATCCAGATGGTCAGCAGTAGAATAATCGAAAAGGTAAAGATCTGCCGGTATATTCCCGTGTGACAAAAAAGGTACCGCTCCATACAGTAAGCAAAAGGCACAAACAGAATTATGAAGAAGATTACGCCGAATAGCACATCTCTCTGAGTTGAATCTATGTCACCGTAGATTTTATTGAAATAACCCCAGGCACGAACGGTTTTTTCCCAGGCAATGCCGTAGTCTCCGGAAAGCAGACCCTTCTCGGCACCATTTAGATACTTCAGACCCTCTTCGTAACTCCTTTCGAGAAATGCATTTCTTATTCCCGTGTCACGAAGGTTTTTCAGACGATGTCCCACCAGTGCAGCCATATCCCGTACCGACACAAGAGGCCCGAAAATAATCCTGCCGGGATCACCGATCAGAAAGCCCCGTCCCATTGGATGTTTCTCGTCTGCGTTTAGAAAAAGAACATCCCTTGTGGTCAAGGAATCGGAAAGTACCAGCTTGAACCTCGTTCCGGGTTCCAGCAAAACCGTCATAAGAATTGTGTCCCTGCCGTCTATCCTGCTGTACCAGTACTTCATGGGAGTGGCATCGGTTTTCACATCCAGAAGCCTGACCTTGGTCACATAAGCCAGCTTCCTGGGATGAAACAGACCGAATATATCCGTCTGTTCGCAGGGAAACATGACGAGGGAAGTATAAGCCGTGCTTCCTTTAATTTTAACACGATACTGGGATTTGCCCGTCTCCCTCTTATCAGCGGCCCATCGAATTCTGCCGGTTTCCGGATCGAAGCCGTAAGGCTCCAGGATGAGCTTCTGGTAAGCCGCTTTTTTATTTGCGACACCGTGCAGTGAAAAGGTTCCGTCCATAAAAACCATAGATCTGAAAAGGTTTGCACCTTGCATGGCGGTAACGACGACGGCGGGAGCAGGTCTGTCGGGAAAGAGTTCGCCATAGCGGATGAAGCGGGCCGTGCCCTCAAGGCTGGCTATGGCTTCCAGTCCCGTCTTACATGCGCTGCTCAGGCCGGGCATATCGGTAAGCTTGCGAAAAAAGGGTAGCATAAAGGCCTTCAACCTCACGAAGTTAACGACATGCCAGTTTTCCCAGGTGTCATCGGGCGTTCCCCATAAAGGCGGTTCTCCTAAGTCGGAGGTCAAACCGTAGGCGGGAAGCCCGCCAAGGGTAGCCACATCACAACAAAGGCAGGTAAAAGGCGCTCCTTCTGCAGTATCTTCCGCCCAATAGGGGGAAAGAAAGAGGTTCTCAATACCGTAAGTTTCCGAGACGGTTCTGGACAGAGCGGTAAGTAGCTTTACCAGATGGCCTGATCTGGAAAGCTTTGTAATGTCACTCCTGAAGGGATAAGAACTGCCCCGTTCCTGTAACTGCACATAGGGAGACGCCGTAGAAAGATCCAGACTGACGAGAAGAACGGGCTCATAGCTCTTGACCTCTCCCCGAACCGAAATGGCGGATTTTATTACCAGCTCCCGCTTTTTCAGCTCCTGTAAATACTCCGGAAGCTGATGGGCTATGGAAAGAAGAATAGAAGCAACCAGCTTTTTCTCTTCATCTGATAAATCAACAATCTCCTGAAAGGAGCCCTTCCAGGATAGCCTGCGATAGAAGCTCTGAAGCCCTGAGAGGTCCTCTCTTTTCTTCTCCGAATGTGAAAGTTCTCTTATTAAATCATCGGCTCTGTCTTTGGCTTTATCGACAACAAGAGGCCAGATAAGGCTGTCCAGATTTATATCCTTTGCCAGCTCCTTAAAATCCAGCTTTTCGATAGCTGAAACGACTGCTTCAAGGGCCTCTATGCGCTTTTTCGTGAGTTTTATCTCGTCCCGGAGATAACGTCGCTCTCTACGCAGGTTTTTTGAAGAAGTCGTAATTGCCCATACAAATTCCCTCATCCCCGCCAGTTCTCTGTTGCCTCTGGAAGTAAAAAGAAACATGACCGACCGCTCTGGCGGATTACGCGCAAATTCCCGGGCAAGCTGCAGAAGAAGCAACATGGAGGTGGCCTCGTCAACCCCCGGAGATACTCCCGGTATGTAAGCGGTACTATCATATCGGGCTTCGAGTATCACGAGTTCTTCTTTGAGTTCGGGATTCCTGCCGGGAATAATTGCGTAAAAGTTCCTGAGGACGGTATTCTGCCAGGCCGTGCGAGCAACAATATGCCCATGAAGGGCCTTTTCTGACGAAAGGAGGTTTCTCACAACTTGAGCATCTTCGGGGGCAAGCCAGAAACGCGGGAAGGCCACCGGAGCCGACGAGTAAGTAGCCCTGTATGTACCTGAAGGATAGCCTTCGCGCCCCAGATAAACGACGGCCTTTGCTCCAAACATTGCAGCGTAAATCCAGGCATCGGGAACCTCCAGCTCCAGAAAAACAATTGCGCCTTCAAGTTTCAACCCCTTAAGATCCTCCCATTCTCCTCTACCGGCGTACACACAGGGTCCTCTGATGCCATTTTTACCCGCAGTGCTGAGATACGAAAGATTCGGCATCCACGGGCGTATCGGATAACGGACTCCTTCAACCTCCAGAAAAGCGTAGCTCGAGTCGGGTACCGGCAGAAAAAAATATTGATGCCCCATAACGGGATAGTCCAGCTCACGGAAAACACTTTCGACGTAACCTATAACGTTTTCTGCACCGGCCGATCCCGCAGATCTGTCGGAGTGCCTTATGACCCGGGCGATATCCTGCCACAGATCGGCGGGCTGAAGCGCTACTTCCGTGTGCGCACTCCCTTCGGGCCGGGTCTTTGCCGCATCACAGGGCACGCACAGAATAAAAAAGAGACAGAAAAGAAAGGCGAAGAGGCGCATATCAGGAAACTTCACCTGGCCGGTAATAATTTTCCGAATTCGTACATCTAAGAAACTCCACCGACGGAAACCTTTAGTTTCTCACGGGTCTCTACACGTTCTATATATCCGTCCCTTATCCAAACGACTCTGTCCGAAACGTCTATCATTTTGATATCGTGGGTTGCCGAAATGACCGTAACGCCCTTTTCTATGGAAAGCCTTTTAAGAAGTGAAATAATTTCTTCACCCGTTTTCAGGTCCAGATTACCCGTTGGTTCGTCGGCAAGAATAATGGAAGGATCGTTTGCCAGTGCCCGGGCAATGGCAACCCGCTGTTGCTGTCCTCCGGAGAGCTCCGAGGGCCTGTGCCATGCTCTGTCTTTGAGGCCAACCAGATCCAGTAACTGCATGCCTTTTTCCATGTATTCATCGCGATGCAGACCTGCAAAAATCATGGGCAGAGTTACGTTTTCAATAGCAGTCATCACCTGTATCAGGTTGAAGGTCTGGAATATGTAACCTATCTTATGGCATCTTAACCAGGCCAGTTCATAGGCATCGAGCTGGGAAACATCGACTTCATCAATAAAAACCTTCCCTTCCGTCGGTTTGTCAAGGGCTCCTATCATGTTGAAAAGAGTCGTTTTACCTGATCCCGATGGTCCCATGATGGATATGTACTCGCCACGGGCAACCGACAGAGAAACCCCTTTAAGGGCTTCAACGCGATTGTTACCCATTTCAAAGACCTTTTTAACGTCCTTTACCCTGACGACGTAGTGGACATCTGCCATGAGACTTTATCCCGAGCTAATGCGTGTCCCTTGATGCTTCCACAATTGGAAAGCACTCCTGACAGAGCAGGGTACGCTCAAAGGGAATGCCTTCATCTTCTCCAAGCTTTTTTCCGCAACAGCTACATTTTTTGTCTTTTTCGTCAACCCGACCGCCCCGTTCCATACTTTTCGTCCTGATTATAATAATTGTTATTGCAAATGTTAAATCATTCTTCCTGTCTTAAGGCCACGGCGGGCTGCATCCGGGCAGCTACAATGCAGGGATATGAGACACCCAGTATAGAAAGAAATACAGTCAGAGTAACCGTAAGTATTAAAATCTTCCCCAGTCCTCCGGCGGGAAAATACAGAAGACATATCAACCCGATCTTTGCCAGCGCCGTAAGCGTCGCCAGGATCGTGCCCAGGAGCCATCCGGCCAGGCTTCCCATTAACCCCTGATAGATCGCCTCAAGCATAAATATCTTCACCACAAAGGAATCAAGAGCCCCCAGACACTTCATAGTTCCTATCTCTCGAAACCTCTCGGTAACGGCCATCAATTGAGTATTGGTTATACCAACAAGGCTTATCAGCATGGCAAGAATTGCAAGCCATATGTCTCGAGGATGGGCACCAAACCTGCCGTTCTCCATAAGGTATCCGGCCCTGATTATCTTCTGTTGAGTTGCGGGATCGGCGAAAGGCCACAGGCTGTTAAGTATCTCGAAGGTAAAAAAAGTGTAGGCCAAAAAGGAGACCGCAAGCATTAAGGAAGCAACGGTAATAACGGACCTGGACCACCGTTCAATCATAAAGGTCCAGGCTATCCTCATAACGTGCTTCCAGGGTAGCACAATCTGTTTTTTTACCGTTCCTTTATCGATCTCCTTCATTTCCTGTACAAACCCTTTTTCTGTCTGCTGTATCTTTCCAGAATCCTTTTAGTACTCAATGCCCCGTCGGTATCTATGGGATACTCTCTTCCGGTATGAGGCTCCCGATCAAGACAACGAAGTATTTCTCCGGCCAGATATTCGGCATCGAGCTTTTCAATACACCTGACGACCCCAAACTTCTCAAATCTTCTGGCCCTCAGTGCTTGTTCCCGGTTCTGCTTAAAAGGATACACAAGCCCGAATACTCCGGCGCTCAGAAGGTCCATCATAGTATTGTATCCGGCCATACTTATGGAAAGGTCACTTGCCAGAAGCTCGGAAACAAAATCCCGGGAAAAAGTATTTACCCTGATTCCACGATACCTTGCCGCCCTGCTTTCAATAGGTTTTTTGACCTCCTCGGGCATAAAGGGACCGGGGAATACATCCAGTTCGACATCATTCAGGGGCAACAGCCCGAAGGCATCAATAGCCGTCTCGATTAACTCATGCCCCACACTTCCTCCACCGTTACTTACGACTATTCGCTTTCCGGACCGTTCTGAGGGAGCACGAATCCCGCATCTTCCGGGCTTCCTGACCACGTATCCCGTGTATTCCACGGGTACGGGGATTTCGTCAAAGCGCGCAAAACTTTCCTGAAGTGTAATCACCCTGGGATCGGAGTGCACCAGAACGAGATCGAAAAAGCTCTTCAGATATTTAAGGGCTTTTTTTTCAAATTCATCTCTCTTTTTCTTTTCGACCAGAATGTCTCTTATGCTTGAAACGACAAGCGTGTCGGGAAAATCACGCCTCAGCATCTCGAGAAGCGGAACCAGTTCGAAACGAAACTTCTTTCTACCAAAAGGAAACAATTCTATAACGCAGACATCCGGCCGCTCATGCCGGCAGGTCTCCAGCAAAACCTCCTTTCTACGATTTTTTACTGCCTCGAGATCCTCGCCGTCGGGAGAAAAAAGCCTCTCAAAATTTTCGTCCATCATCAGAGCCGGTAATCTAAGAATTCGAACATTTCCAGGGTAGTCAACTTCATCTATCGGCCGGCCGCCCTCGATGAATATGACCTCATGGGGCTGCAATGCCCTGGCAATTTCAAGGCTACGGTAAAGATGCCCGACCCCCAAAACGTGCTGACAATAAAGCAGAACCTTCATTTTCAGAGTTTCCTGTAAAGGGTCACGATCTTCTGGCCGGCCACGTCGGGATCCACCAGTTCAAACCCCCTGTATCGGGGCAAAATACCGTTGAAACCGTAAACCATATAGTAGGCTCCACTTCTCGCCTTTTCACGAAGGAAATCTGCGAAAAGGTCGTGCATGGTTATGTAGGTATAAAAGATGTCCACATCCGCCAGAGTAACTCCGGTTTCTTCTGACATCTTTCTATGAGACCTTTCATCCAGAGAGTCCCCACACCACACCTTCAGAGTGTCGGGAAGAGGTTTCAGGCCTTTCATTTTTAAAAACGACGCAATTTCACCTTTTAAGTCAAGATATTCATCGTATATGAAATCTTCTATTTCAAATCCCAGAGACCATCTGCAAACGTAAGCCATGAAGATATTTACCCTTCCGTCCCCACTACCCATATCCAGAAAAACGGTTTTTTTCGGAACCACTATGCCCTTATCAATAAGCCGCTCCAGGATCTTCAGAAGTACGGCCATGTCGCTGGTCTTGCGATATCCTGAATTGCCGACATGGCCTACCTTTCTGGCATCGAGAAACTCCGCCAGCCTCTGAAGGGTTTTACAGGTCAGCCGATCCATGGTTACGAAATCTCAAAAAGGCCAGAATACGCTCGTTCAGCTCAAAGACCGCATTTATCTCGTGTCCGGAAATTTCCTGGAGTTTAACGATAGAATCGCTACCAAGTTCATCGTAAATCTTTCTGCATAGATAGTTTACACAGATGGTATGTCTAAAGACCAGGCTGCATCCACCGGGTACGAGGAAGAAGCATCCTCCGGGATCATATCTCTTTTTCGGCAGTTCCACGGCGGCCATAAGGTTTGCCAGCAAAAGTGACATACCGTAGTAATTTTCTATCCCTTTACCGCAACAACTGCCTCCTTCCTCTTCGTCACACTTGCGACATATCTCATCAAGCCCGAGTTCCTGCATTATCCTGCGACTCCGTTCAACACACCTGAGGGCTCTATCCATGCAGGGCTGAACGGCTTTTATGAGTTCCTTTCCAAAGATACCGTAAAATCCTCCTGCCCTGCTTATTTCCCTTAATATATAGCTTTCAGAAGTGTTCACCTCATGAGTCATTTTCCACCAGTCCTTCCAGAATATCAACAAATCTGGCGTAATGCTTATGCGCGTTTCGTTCCCGTGCCACGAATTCTCTTGCACTCTCTCCCATGAGTTTTCTCAGATTTTCGTCCTCCAGCAGGCTTTCAATAACCCTTGCGTACTTTTCCGGATCCCGTCCGTTCACAAGGAATCCGGTCTCCCCGTCTCTGATCACCTGTGCCACTCCGGGCCCCTTAAGGGCTATAACGGGCAACCCACAGGCCTGTGCTTCCAGGTAAACCATGCCGAGAGACTCGCCTATCCCGGGAAAGGCAAAGAGGTCCGCAGCAGAATAATACCTCCAGAGTTCACTCCGGGCAATTTGACCGAGCAAGATCACATAGGACTTCTCGTTGACCTTTTCAAGGTTCCCGGCAAGTCTTTCTACGTGCCCGTACATCGGACCTGTCCCGATCAGAAGTAGCTTAAAGGGGGTCCTGACAAACCTGAGAGAAGCGAAAAGGAACTTCATGCTTTCGTATTTGACTCCCGGACGGAACCTGCAAACGCTGAGGACAACCCTATCTCCGTCCTTTATGCCGTACCGCAATCTGACTTCCGATCTTGCCTGTTCACTAAAGGCAAATTCCTCGGGGAAAATTCCGGGAGGCAGATAAATAAGTTTACTCCCGGGAACGATTCTTTTCAGTCCCGGCAAGTCCATAAGGTTATTTGAAAAGACGAGATCGGCGCACATCAAAGCCAGAGAGTTGATGAGGTAGCCTGCCTTGAATCTGGCTTTTTTCTTCGGGCCCGTACTGTACATACCCTGAAATATGACATATTTCGCCGGATCCGGCTTCTTAAGCTTCCCGATCCACCATCCGAAAAGATCGGGCGACTTGTAGTAGGAATGATAAGTCAGCCATACATCGGGCCTGAGTTCCAGGAATCTGCGTATTGCCGCCACCGTCTCAAGGGGTAAAGTCAAAATCCTGTCGGGATAGAGCCAAAAAAGTCTGGAGCGGAAAGACGATGCTTCCACCCAGGAATGCCCTTTTTTTACCAGTGCATCTACGAGATGCTCTGAGATCGTACGGTCACCCGAAGGAGATCCGTAACGAAAGGGCTTATTTGGAAAGTAACAGCATACCTTCATTAACAGCCTGCCTTAACAGTGCGTGGAGTTTTTCAATCCAGATCCGCTGGTCGAACTTTTCTTCCACGATCCTGCGGGCTTTTTCCGCTCGCTTACGGCTTGAGTCATAGCGTTCAAATACTTCCTCAATAGCCCTGGCAATAGCTTCGGGACGTCCCGGTTCAACCAGAATCCCTGTTTCCCCGTGTATAACCGCTTCGGGAATGGCCGAAAAATTCGTCGCTACAACGGGTATCCCGACGGCCATGGCTTCAAGAATAACATTGGGCAGGCCGTCCTGATCACCGTTTAGAGCCCTTTTGCACCCCAGGACGAAAACGTGGGAAGTTCTGTAAAAGGGGATTACCTTCTCGTGAGGCAGCGTGCCCAAAAACTTTACGACATCCTTCAGATCGAGCTCGGCCGCCATTTTTTTGATTTTTTCGCCGTCATCACCATCCCCTATGTGAATGAATTCAAAATTGAAAGGCTTACCCCTCGAAGGGCTTCTCCTAAGCATTGCCAAAGCCTTTAACACATCGTCATAGCCTTTTTTCTCCACGAGCCTTCCCACCGACAGAATCCTGTAGGGCTCACCTTCAGGAGGATTGTGACCATAGGCAAAATAGGATAGGTTTATACCGTGATAGATTGTGTAAATGGGGGTATTGATGTTTCCCGCAACACTTTTGAGATACCTTGCGTTATACTCTGTGCAGGTAACCACAAAGCGAGCCTTCCTGATTTTGCGCCTTAGCTGTGAAGGCTCGGAGGTATAGATATCTTTTGCGTGAGCGGTAAAGCTGAAGGGCACTCCCGTGAGTTGAGAAAGAAAGAGCGTTACCGAAGTCGGGGTGTGGCAAAAGTGAGCATGGAGATGTACCACCGGCCTGTCCGAAACCTTTAAGGACGCAAGATGTCCGGCCTGAAGAAAATGCCTCAGGGTCGCCGTCGTTCCTCTTTCCATGGCTCTTATAACAGCCTGAAGACATATTGCCGAATAGCGTACGGGATGTTTCAAAAAAAATCTTCCGTTTGTTCTAAAAAGCGTCCGCCACCAGAGTTTCACGTATTCCGGAACGTATGTAACGGGAGCCAGGATTTCAGTTACCAGACCATGGGTGAAATTCTCCCTGGGCCTTCTAAGAGAATATATCTCCAGAGGAATTCCCAGCCTCTCGAGCAGATATATCTCGTTGCTTATGAAGGTTTCCGAAATCCTGGGATATCCCTTAAGGACCATTCCGAGAAGGCCCCGAGATCTGCTCACCGCCTTTCTCCTTCAGTACAATCAGCCTTTGCCGTATTACATCAAAAGCCGTGAAAGGAAATCCCTTCATCCTCTCGGAAAGACTTGATCGATCCGAAAGCAATTTTAAAATCTTTTCTCTTAAAATTTCAGGGGTAAGAAAACCTGGCTTAATGTAATCACAAAATCCGTGGCGATGCAGTATCTCTGCCCTTATGAGTTGCTCTTCTCTGGGCACCGTTCGGGGAACGACGAGGCAGGGCTTGCACTGGGAAAAAATCTCACAGATCGTGTTATACCCCCCCATACTCACCACCACATCGGAGTTGCCTATAACGGCCTCCATAAACTTGTGAAATCTGATGGCGCGCCAGCCCAGGCTGGCCGCCCGGCTTCTGACCTCCTGAAATCTGGAGGAACTCAAAAAAGGCCCGGTCACCAGCAGTCCGTAAAAGGACAACTCGGAAGACTCCGTTTCAAAAGCTCTCAGGAAGGTATCAAGGATTGGGTAGCCATCGCCCCCACCCCCGACGGTAACGAGAACCGTGGGTCTATCCTGAGGCAGTCCGATGTCTCTACGGACCTTTTCCAGCTCCTGCCTTGTAGGAACGTACCTGGGAATGTAACCGGTAAAGTAAACTTTACGGGAGACGGACTCCGGGATTAGATACTCTTTTACGGGGTCGTAAAACCCCTGGACCCCATAGACCCAGATTTCGTCGTAAAGCGAGTCCATCACCACGTAAACGTTTTTCTCTTCCCAATCCCGCCGCGTCTCCTCTGCACTGTCCATGACATCCCGGAGCCCCAGAACGGTTCGGCAGGAAGGGAGTTCCTCTCTTATCCACTCCAGGGCAGGTACGACTTCTTTTTTCAGGCCCAGAGGAGCCTTATCCACGACGAGCACATCGGGACGAAAGGACTTTACCGTTGCAAGAATTATTGATTCCCGTATCGAAAGAACCTGAGTGGCCTCCAGCTTCATTGATAGAGGCAAATACTCCTCGTTGGTTACCTTGATCATGCCGGGAATTCTTACAAAATCGACATTTCTCGGGATGGTAAACCTTCCGACAAGGGGAGAACCCGTAAGTATCAAAATATTGGCCGGAAGGCTTCGTATGTTTTTTGCTATGGCCAGGGTTCTCCTGATGTGCCCGAGCCCATAGGTATCATGGGAATACATCAAAATTTTTAGAGGTAGTGACAGTGTCAATTGTGTATTCCCGAGAACAGGTTTACCGGTTCACAGCATCTCCAGTATGCGATTTTTTCTTTCTGGCGGCAAGGACAGAATGGCACGTGCTTCGTCGGGAGTGGCTATATCGCGGCCAACCTCTCTGGCGATTCGAACGACCTTTTCCACAAGACCGGGATTGCTGGCAAGGCTCCCGTCGGGCATGTAGAGATTGTCCTCAAGGCCCACACGAACGTGGCCTCCCATAACAATGGCCGCAGTTGCCAGAGGAATTTCCGCCCTTCCTATTCCGGCAACAGACCATGTGGAACCGGCGGGAATTAGATCGACCAGAAACTGTAAAATCTTGACCGAGCCAGGTAGAGCCCCCGGCGCTCCAAGCACGAAATCGAAATGAAAGGGCGGATGAATCCACCCTTTCTTGCTCAAAAAGAGAGCATTGTTGATCATTCCGGCTTCAAAAACTTCTATTTCGGGTTTAACACCCGTTTCGTTGAAGACCTTTGCGAGATATTCCAGAAACTGAGGCGGATTTTCGTAAACTATGCCGGGGAGGTTATTGGAACCCGTCGTAAAAGAAGCCATCTCGGGGAGAAGCCTCACCGGGGCAACACGGGCATCCCAGTCTCTACCTGCCCTACCCCCTGTGGAAAGCTGAATGATTACGTCGGGGGCAACTTCCTTTATGGCCCTGACGATCCTTTTAAAAACATTCACGTCCAGTGTGGGTCTCCCCTGTTCATCGCGGGCATGGACGTGAAACAGTACCGCTCCGGCATCGGCACATCGCCTTACGTCCTGAGCTATTTCTTCGGGCGTAACCGGAAGGTTTGGATTCATTTCTTTGGTCGGAACGTTACCCGTAAGGGCGACGGTTATTATCAATTTTTCCATAATCGATGTCCCCCTGCTCTTTCTACGAATTCGTCCGTCGGGCTCTTAATTTCTGCATGATCATCACAAGAATCCATAATACGATACCGGGTATGTACATAAAGTATCTCTGCTCGTAGGGAACGCCCACCCAGGAAGCTATCAGATCAGGCCTCATCATTATAAGAGTCACCGCAAGAAGGAGGGGCACCTCGTAGAATTTGTTCCTGGTAACAAACCACCCCTGAGTGGCCGATGCAAAGGCGAAATTTCCGATACAGGCCGTGGCAAAGATCAAAAGAGCCTGCGGAATGCTGTTTACATTATGCAGGATCAGGTCGTGGTTAAAAATAAACATAAAAGGCAGAATTGCCGTGCGCAGATCATAGGTAAACCCCTGCAACCCCGTAGGGATGGGTTCCGAATTGGCTATAGCCGAGGCGGCGTAAGCCGCAAGCCCCACAGGCGGGGTATCATCTGCAAGAATGCCGAAAAAGAAGCAGAAAAGATGAGCAGCCATCAGCGGAACCTCAAAGCCGTTCATGGCTCCCACATGGACGATGGCAGGGGCGGTCAGAGAAGCCATAACTATGTAGGTAGCAGTTGTCGGAAGCCCCATACCCAGGATCAGCGAGGCAACGGCGGTAATTATCAGCATAAGAAGGATATTTCCTCTGGAAAGGGCCGCAACAAGCTCGGTGATGAGGCCCCCGAGTCCCATGGTCACGACACCTACAATTATCCCCGCCGCAGATGTGGCAATGGCAACGGTAACCATATTTTTGCTTCCGGCCACCATACTTTCAACCAGCAGGCGGCCGGCATGGATCAGATGATACTTTACGGACTCGCCTTCTCTGAGAGCAATGACAATCGCTCTTATGATAATAATAGCAACCAGAACGATTATGGCACGGAAAGCCGCCAGTTCAGGAGTGTGTCTGGGTATCACCAGTTCATAGACCAGAACGGTTAAAGGCAAAAGAAAATGTATTCCACTTTTTAAAGTTTCCCAGAATCTGGGGAGCTGCTCCCTGGGAAGCCCCTTTAATCCCAGCTTTGAGGCCTCAATATGAACAATCCAGAAAAGCGCCGCATAGGAGGCAAAGGCCGGTATGGCAGCAGCCTTAATGACGTCAATGTAGGCCACGCTGAGGTATTCGGCAATGATGAAGGCTGCGGCCCCCATGATTGGAGGTGCAAGCTGACCGTCCGTACTCGCCGCAACCTCTATGGCGGCAGCCTTTTTGGGCGGATATCCAACGCTTTTCATGAGCGGGATTGTGAAGGTTCCCGTGGTCACTATGTTAGCAACACTTGATCCCGAAACCATTCCGGTAAGAGCGCTCCCTACAATGGCAGCCTTGGCCGGACCTCCTTTGAACCCGCCCAGAAGGCTCATGGCAAGCTCAATAAAATACCTTCCCGCGCCGGCCCTTTCGAGCATGGCGCCGAAGAAAACAAAATAAAAAACTATTCTGGCGGAAACGCTCAGAGGTATTCCGTATATTCCCTCGGTAGAAAGACTAATCTGGGTTATGTAGCGAGAAAGGGACGTTCCCTTGAAAGCCAGCACCCCCGGCATGTAAGGACCCAGGAAGCAATAAGCCGTAAAAGCAACAGCAACAACAACAAGTGCGGGACCAACCGTTCTCCTGGTAGCCTCAAGAAGCGTGACGACCAGAAGAACGCCAAAAATAATATCCCTCTGATTCGGCATTCCCATGCGCATGGAAACGCCTTCATAATCCACTGCAATGTAAAGGGCCGCAGCAGCCGCAACAAAGGCCATAATCCAGTCAATCAGCGGTATCCTATCCGGCGGAGATATGAACTTCATAAACCCCTTGTTAAAGGTCTTCCGAAAGGCCGGATAACCGAAAAAGGTAATGGCCATCGCAAAAGCAAGATGAATTGACCGAATATAAGTGCTTTCAAGCAAAAGCCAGCTGGAAATCGATAGCTGGAAAAGACACCATCCTACGGCCAGCACCGGAACGATGTATCCGGACATACCCGTGGGAGTACGAAACCGACCACTCTCTTCAGATGCAATAGCCCTGGCTTTTTCTATTCCCTCGGTCGTTTCCACATCCGGTCGTGCCCATGCCCGTACCATTTGCTCCACCTCAAAGAGAATTTCCTGTACCGAATTTCAGGATCTTTACACGGAAAGGAGACGGAAGTCCCCTTCCGTCTCCCCTTTTATTCCTCTAAATATCGGGAATCTACTTCATCAACCCCGCCTCTTTGTAATATTTGATTGCACCGGGATGAAGCGGAGCACTCAGACCCTGCAACATATTCTCCTTTGTAAGAACTTCAAGAGCCGGGTGAAGCTTCTTAAACTTATCTAGATTTTCAAAGATCTCCTTGGTAACGGCATAAACAACATCTTCAGGCATGTCTGCCCTCGTAACGAAGGTCGCCTTAACGCCAAAGGTAGGAACATCTTCCTTATTGAGAGCATCGGGATAATGCTTGATGGGAATGAAAGCCGGAGCATAGTAGGGATACTTTTCGCAGAGCTTGTCCACATTTGGAATGGCTATGAAGAGAACTTTCCTGGCACCTGCCGTAGCTTCTTTAATCGCACCGGAAGGATGTCCCACCGTATAAAAGAAGGCATCAATTCGGCCATCCTGAAGCATTCCCGGAGCCTCCGCAGCCTTGAGCCCTTCGGCAATGATGTCCTTCTGCCAGTCTATGCCGTTTATCGTCAGAGCGTCGATTGAATTCTGGCGCTGGCCGGAGCCGGGATTCCCGATGTTTACTCTCTTACCCTTGAGGTCTGCAAAGGTCTTGATACCGGCATCGGCCGCTGCAACAAGGGTGACCGCTTCCGGGTGCAGGGCAAAAACGGCTCTCAGGTCCTTCTGAGGTTTCCCTTCCCATTCGGCAAGACCGTGGTATGCCTGATACTGACGATCGGACTGGACAATACCGAATTCCAGATCTCCCGCCATAACCGCGTTGATGTTGAAAACCGATCCAGCCGTGGATTCCACCGTAGCTCTGATGTTATAAACATCTTTTTTGGCATTTATCATCTTGCTGATCGCGCCACCCGCAGGATAATAAACACCGGTTACCCCACCTGTTCCTATGGTTATAAAGGTTACCTTACCGGCAATAACCGGCACGGAACAGGCCAAAGCAAACAAAAACGCAAAAACAGCCACTCCAAACCTCGTAAATCCTTTCATTTTGAAACCCTCCTTTTTTAGCAAACCACCTTCCAGACCAACACTTTCCGAAAAAACCCTGAAACCACAGGGTAACTTCCACAAAACGCAAAGTATGTTTCTTTCATAGCAGAAATCATTCATCAAGGTCAAACCCCCTTTAGCAGACGCCGGGTAAAAGGAGCAAAACGCTTTAAAAGAGGCTTATAAGGGAACTATTGCAAGGCCAGAAATCCGTTTACCATAAATTGAACTGCCAGCACGGCAAGGAGTAATCCCATTATCCTTGATATAACGCCTATACCGCTCAATCCCAACAGCTTTCTCAGGACATTTCCGAACACGAAGGTAACCGTCGTGATGACGCAGACGAGCAAAACGGCCAGAACCAGTAACCAGCCGTAAATTGCATCGCCATAGGAATGACGCCACACGAGAACCGCAGTGATTGCACCGGGGCCTGCCAGAAGCGGGGTACCGATGGGCACAAGAGCCACATGGGTTTTACCAAGACTGTCCTCTTCTTCCTTGGAGCTCGTTTTTATGCTACTCGGCAGAATGTGCAACATCTGCAAGGCATATAGAAAAAAAATGAACCCACCGGCTATCTGAAAGGCGGGAATGGACACATGGAAGAAGTTCAACACGGCGTCACCGCCTATGATGAAAACCAGAAGAATAATACCTGCCGAAAGGGATGCCGTCACGGCGGTTTTTATCTGATCTTCCCGGGAGTAATTTTCCGTAAACATCAGAAAAAACGGCAGATTCCCTATGGGATCCATGATGATAAAAAGGGATATAAAAGTGGTAAAAAAGTAGGTAAGCGATTCTCTGAAGTCCATCATATGTATCTGTCTGCAAGCTCCTTTATCAGCGTCTCAACATCGAAG
This sequence comes from Thermodesulforhabdus norvegica, assembly GCF_900114975.1. Classification (NCBI taxonomy): domain Bacteria; kingdom Pseudomonadati; phylum Thermodesulfobacteriota; class Syntrophobacteria; order Syntrophobacterales; family Thermodesulforhabdaceae; genus Thermodesulforhabdus; species Thermodesulforhabdus norvegica. Next base: position 48,612 of record NZ_FOUU01000003.1, on the reverse strand, counting down.
CCCGTTTCGGTGGTTAGCTCTTTCAGTGCCACTTCAAGGCGAGATCTTACATCAGGGTCGTAAATCTGGCGAATGCTCCTCAGCGTACCGCCTCTCCTACCCAGCCGGAAAAGAAGCTTATCATGTTCCGGCAGCTCCAGATACTCATCAATAACAGCAAGCATTTTCGGCTTATCTTCCGGGAAGGTACCTTGAACCTCTTCCAGGAGATTCATTATATGGTCGGAGGTGAGAGTTGATGTGACCCCTTCAAGTCTTTCTATCATTATGCGAATTTCACGAACCACCTCGTCATCATGCAGAGGAGTAAAGCGGCCTTTTTGCACATCTTCGTAAAGAGGTACAACGGGAGGAATCCTCAGACTCCTGAGCCTTATAAAGTGAGGATTTATTTCGTTCAGGACCCTTGCGGTTTCAACGGCATGTTCAAAAGTCATCTCTTTTCCGCCCAGCCCTGGCATTATGTATTCAGAAAGAGTCATACCCGCTTCAATAACTTTCAACCCCGCATCGACGTGCTGTTTTGCAGTGGCGCCTTTCTTCACAAAGGCAAGGACTTTATCACTACCGCTTTCCATTCCCACATGAATTCGACTGAGCCCGGCCTCTTTGAGGATCTTAAGCTCCTCAAGGCTCTTTCGGGAAAGCGTACTGCTTCTTGCGTAGGAAGTAATTCGCGTTATCCCTCTGATTCTTTCTTTAAGATACCTCAATGCTTCGGCCAGATCATCGGTCTTCATTATCAGGCTATTGGCATCCTGAATGAACACATGTCCCGTTCCCCAGTAAAGCCAGGCGGCAACGTGCCGGTGGCAGTGACCCGCGGTATTGCTGGTCATTATAGCCCTTACAACGGGCTCTGTTACCTCACCACCCTCACCCAGAGACCAGGAAAGAGCCTTTATTTCATCGATAATCTGCGCAACTGCATCTATGTCCTTCTTTATCTCCCTGAGGCTTCTGCGCTCAAAGGGTGTACCCTTATAAACGGGACAGAAAGTGCACTTGTTCCAGGGGCAATTACGGGTAAAACGCAACAGAAGACTGGATGCCTCACTGGGCGGTCTTATTGGACCCTGTTCAAAGGAAAGACCTCGCGTCAGTACCGTCATCTCCGCTCTCCGGAAAACAGAATTAACTTGATGTTACTTTCCGAATGTTCAATATAAATGTTCTCTCTGGAAATGCAAACTGACGAAGGAGGCAAAATTATGGACGATAAGATCACAGCCGTTTACCTGATGGTCTGGAAATCAGAGCTCAAACCTGAAGACGGAAACAGCTTTGAGCGACCTCTGGCAGAGCAGAAAGCATATCTTCAGAAATGCATGAAGGAGCGATGGAAAATATCCCCCGATGAAAATGTACAGTTTTACACAAACAGAAGAGAACTCTTCTGGGACATAGAAAGACATAGAGTAAAGCGTCTGGTTGTGTACAGCCTTGACCGGCTTGCGGCCACCCGTGAAGAACTGGAAGGTATTCTTTTCGAGCTGGATGCGGAGGGGATTGAATTACTCATCGCAAATGAATAAAGGATCCTCGATTTCTCTCTTATCGGAGGAATCGAGGATCCTCTTTTTCTCAGGTTATTAACCAGCTTTTACCTCTATCTTCCTCGGCTTTGCCACGTCGACCTTGGGGAGCACCAGTTTAAGAACACCGTCCTTCATCGAGGCCTCGATCCTGGACTGATCTATAGCCCTGCCAAGAGTGAACTGTCTGTAATAATCGCCCACTTCGTACTCCACAAGAACGGGATTTTCATCCTTACCGGGCATGTCAACGGTACCACGTATCGTAAGAGTGTCGTCTCTGACGTCTATGTCCACGTTTTCAGGTGCAACTCCCGGCATGTCGGCCAGCACAATCAGAGCATCGCTGGTTTCGTAGATATCCACATTGGGTATGTAAACGGGAACATCCCTGGTGCTTTCGGCCTGACCCTTCACTTCCTGTTTCTCCCTAACCTGCATTTCCCTGCTCGTCATGGCCAACACCTCCTTTCATTCGGCTTTCCCTCTCGGACATTCTATTCCGCCTTTACGGTAATCTGACGAGGTTTGGCCTCTTCCGACTTCGGAAGCGTTATCGTCAGGATCCCGTTCTTGAACCTGGCTTCCACTTTGTCAGGATCGAAGGCACCGGGCAGCCTTATGGCTCTCCTGAATTTACCCATCTCTCTTTCCCTTCTGTGATAGGTCACATCCTGAATCTCTTCAGCTTTTCTCTCACCGCCCAAAATAACCGTATCCTTCTCCACGGAGAGCTCTATGTCATCGGCCTTGACTCCGGGAAGCTCTGCCCGTATATAATAAGCGTCCTTATCTTCGGTTATGTTTACGGGGGGGAATACCCTCCCTGAAATCGGCCAGGCTCTACGGCCCATGACTGTTTCGAAAAGACGATCCATTTCTTTCCTGAGCCTTTCGAGTTCCTCCAGGGGCTTAAAAAGCGACGGACGATCGGACCACCTCATTGTTGCCATTGTACATCCCTCCTTTCCTGTTGATTTTACTTGCGATATCCATTTCCGGCTGAAAATTAAGCATGCCCCTGAAGGCTGTCAACGCATCTCTACGGCATTTGCTCTTCGAGTGGAGTCATGAAAACTTTTAGAATAGTAATACTTCTTACCATCGGCATAATGCTTACGCCCGGTACGCCATCATCCCGGAGTGCCGTTGTTTTTACTGACGACACGGGAACCACCCTGAGCCTCTCATCGCCCGCGAGACGAGTCGTGCCTCTCTACGGGGCTTTTCTGGAGATGCTCATGGCCATCGGAGCAGGAGATTCAATCGTTGCAAGGACCAGGGCGGATTCGGTCATTCCCGGAGCAAGACATCTCCCATCGGTTGGAACCCACATGAAACCGAACCTGGAGCTCATAGTCTCGGCAAAGCCGGATCTGGTGGTGCTCACCACTTCCCAAAAAGGTCGAATCTCCGAAATCCTTCATCTGGAAAAGCTGGGAATTCCCGTAGCGGCTTTTAATCCCACCGATTTCGAATCCATCTTCTCCACAATGATCCGTCTTGGAATAGCCACCGGTCACGAGCACGAAGCGAGAATGAAAGTCGAAGAGATGAGAACAAAACTCAGGACTTTCGGGGAAATCGTACAAAAAAGCGGCAGAAAATATACGGCTTTTTTTGAGGTCAGGGAACAACCGCTCACCGCCGCAGGAACTGACTCCATAGTTAACCAGATACTGCAGGCAGCAGGGCTAGAAAATATAGTTAAAACGCCCAGGAAGTTCATACAATTCAGCGTGGAAACCCTTTTGTCCGAAGATCCTGACTACTACATCATTCAGAAGGGACCCATGAATCCAAATCCTTCGGATCCACGTAGCCGTCCCCATATCCAGAGGCTGAAGGCCGTAAGAGAAAACAGAGTATTGATCGTGGACGAATACCTTTTTTCACGCCCCGGCCCCAGCTGTGTAGAAGCCGTTGGTTTCCTCGTGGAACGGATATACGGCGCAAGGGAAAGCGTAAAATGATTTCCAGCGAAAAGCCCTGTGTACGAGTCGGGACTTCCGGCTGGAATTACCGACACTGGAAAGAAGTTTTTTACCCGAAAGGGCTTTCTTCGAGAAAATGGCTTGAGTTTTACGCAACCCACTTTAATACCGTGGAAGTGAACGCAACCTTTTACAGGACTCTGCCTGAGAAGACCTTTGCGGGCTGGTACGACCGCACCCCTGAGGGATTCCTGTGGTCCGTGAAAGCGCCAAGAAAAATCACGCATCATCTTCGCCTTGAAAATGCGGCCTCTCTCTGCAAGGAATTTCTCAACTCCCTCAGTCCTCTCAGAGAAAAACTTGGCCCAATTCTTTTTCAGCTACCGCCGGGCTTAAAATATACACCCGAAAAACACCGAACTTTCCTTGAACTTATATCCCGAATCCCCCTCGCCGTCATAGAGCCCCGCAACAATACGTGGTTTGAAGACGCCGTGCTTGAAGAGCTCAAATCTCACCGGATCGCCCTCTGCATCTCCCATTCAGGGGGACGATTTCCGTATCTCGAAACGATAACATCGAACTTTGCCTACCTTCGCCTCCACGGCCCCAAAAGACTATATGCTTCCGAATACAGCCTGAAGGATCTGGAAGCCTGGGCGGGCAAAATTCGGGCATGGAATGTGCCGAGCTTTGTGTATTTCAACAACGATTTCAACGGCTATGCCGTCAAAAATGCCTTGCAACTTCTCGAAATCCTGCAACAAATCTGATCGGCCACGGTCACCACAAGTACCAGCAGGATAAGACCCTCGACGGGATGCAGTATGTGAAAAAAACCGCCACCTTTCAAGGGAATCCAGAAAGAAGACGGACTATTGTAGGCGAATACAAAAGCCCCGTTAACGAAGACCGTTACCGGCTTGGACTCTATCTTCACGTCCATGATGATGCGATTGGAAGCAAGGCCCAGGAAGATAATTGAAGCAATGAAGAACATAACACCGTACATCCTCGTGGAAAAATCCTCCCGATAATAACCTTTTCCGGGAAAAAGCGAACAATACATCAGGATACCCATCATAACACCGGCAAAGTTCAGTAAAAAATCGTTAAAATCCAAATAGCTGGTATAGAAGGGATAAAATGCGTAATTGTAAACCTCATCCAGTATGCCCAGCAGGGTCATGCCCCACAGCACACCGTGGATTGAAGAAGATAAAAACGCAGCCAGAAAGGCCAGCAGGCCGTACTGGAAAAAGTGAATATATTCTATTCTTGCACATATCAGAAAACAGCCGCAGAGGGCGAAAAGCCCCATGGCATAAAACCATCCGACTATAATACTCCTCACAAAGTGAGAATTTCCCGTCCGAAGGACCTTTAACAAAGCCAGAGACAGAAAAAACAGTCCCGACAGTATGAACAATGCCGTAATAGAAGATTCTACAACTTGCCTTCCTGCCGCTTTGATGAGATTTTCGTAAACTCTGGAAACCGATTGATGGGCCAGAGAGTTGACCATAAAGACGAGAAAAAGGAATGCCCATGAAGCATATAATTTCAGCCTTTCTCTTAATTTTTCAGTTCCTTGCCGGCAGCGGTCTTTGTAACCTATCAGAAGCATTTTCCAACGATCCCTTCGCAGCCAGATGTGCCCGCTTTCTGAGCGAACATATGTCCTCAACGGAAAAGGCTCTGGTACCGGAAGAAATTATTATAGAAAACATAAGATACTCCGTTAAGGCGAGAAATTTGATGCCCTGGGGTCGTTCAATCCCCGAAGACCTCTTTATGAATTACGTTTTACCCCACCGTATTTCTCAGGAACCGGTTGTAAACTGGAGACCCTACTTTTTCGCCCGGCTTTCCCACGAGGTGATCAACGAGAAAAGCATGATGGATGCCGCCTTAAACGTTTTGAATTGGTTTTACAACAGAGTGAACTATGAGCCCTCCGATCCCCGGGATCTCGATCCGCTTTCACTGATCAGGCGGGGCCGGGGAAGGTGCGAAGAGATAAACATTGCCGTTATAGCCGGTCTGCGAAGTGTGGCCATACCCGCAAGGCATGTCTGGGTGCCTGCGTGGAGTCACACAGACGGCAATCATAGCTGGATTGAAGTATATCTGGATGACGGGAAATGGCATTACATCGATCCGTCCTCGTGCTCAGGGCAGTTCGATTCCGCCTGGTTCTCTCCATACATACCTTCGGCTCCCGTTATATTTACGCACTCTTTGCAGGACAATTCCTGCAGGGTTTACAGAGCAGGTCCCTACGATCGGATATGCGAACTTACCGACGGCTACAGTTCCACGGTGCAGATTTCCGTAGTCCCTGAAATAGGGAATAAAACCGGGCATGATGAAGTAATTGTAACCATTAACGTCGTAAACGGCGGGCGTTTGCGTCCCCTTTTTTCCTCGGTCACATCTACTGGAAAACCCGTAAGATTTTCCTTGTCTCCCGGAACTTATGTTATTTCTGCTGCAATTGCCCCACTTCCACCGATTTATAAGTGCGTAAAGGCCGACTCTGATACCCGGGTCGTTATAGATCTCAACACCAACGATAATCCCTCATCTCAATCATTCTCTTGTACGATTTCCCCCACCCGTAACCGCAAAAGCCGGATCAACTCCCGGACTCCCACGACCTGCCCTAAAAGGGATAACCAGAAGAAGCTCAAAAGAGTAATTTCCCGATGGATTGGAGAACCGGAAGACACCGACGTGGTCGAAAAGCTGGCGTCCGTCGGACCTTCTGTCTTTAAGCTACTATCCGCAGTGGAGAATCTTCAAAAAGACGAAAAGGAGCTTACCAAAAAACTCATCTCTGTTACGCCGCCCAAAGAATTGGTAAGCGCCAACCCCCACAGGTTAATCGAGTACCTCCGCCACGTAAAAAACATTGCAGATCCGAAGATTCCGGGGCACATCTTCGAATTATTCCTGCTCAACCCCAGAATACTCGTGGAGCCAGTTGACTGGAAGCTACCGAAAATTTTCTCCTTACTGCCTCATCATAAAGGCGAAACTCTCTTTCAAAGGGCCATTGAGATAGGAAACATTCTCGAAGGGATCCGAATCCAGAAGTGCGCTCTTCTCCCTCCTGCCGTGACACCCTGGCAAATCTTAACTTCCGGGCTTGCATGCTCTGAGAGAGACAAAAAAATTGCAGCCGTCGCCCTTTTTCGGTCCGCCGGTCATCCTGCGGTTTTCATCGATTATGCAGAAGCCGTTGCCGTTTATCATGAGGGAACATGGTATGCCTTCAACCCTGATGATAAAAAAAATCCCCTACGCCCTCTACGCTTCGGTGAATTGGCCGTTAAATTTTCCGGTAACGAAAAATACTGTAGCTCCTCGCCCCCCTTACGATACCTGAGGGACTTCTGTCTTTCAAAATGGACGGGCCGCAGATTCCTCCCCGTCCGCGGTGCCGGGCCCGTGTGGAACAAGGATACCTGTTCCTACAACTTCACGCTTTTTCCCGGAATCTACGACCTTTCCGTCGTTCGCAGGAACCCCCCGGATCGAAATCTCCTCCTGCGCCGCATCGTGCTGAAAAAAGATGAGGCGATTCAAATTGAGCTTCCCTAGGCCACGATCCTGGCACCCTGTCGATAGCTCCCCAGGTAACGGAAAAATTCCGTCCTTTCTCTTAAGGCTTCGATAACCGAACGGTACTCATCAAGTTCGAGGTCCACCTCCAGATCGGCATAAAAGAGATATTCCCAGGGCCGTCCGTGAACCGGTCGGGATTCCAGCTTAACCATGTTTATCTGTCGCTCGGCAAAAATTTTCAGCACTTCATAGAGAGCCCCCGGCCGATTGCTCACGGAAAAGATAATCGACGATTTATCTTTTGGGCCATTTTCGAGCTTTTCCGCCGAAATCACTCCAAACCTGGTGAAGTTCAGAGGATGAGTCTCAATTCCGGCCTTAATTATGGTCATCCCGAATAGCCTTGCCGCCTCTTCGCTGGCTATCGCCGCCGCCGAAGGATCCTGTCGCTCCTGGACTCTCAAAACGGCCGTTGCCGAGTCCTTGCAGGCGACCAGATCCCAGTGAGGATATCCGGAAAGAAATTCGGAGCATTGTTCAAAAACCTGAGGATGAGAATAGACCGTTTTGATATCTTCAATTTTTGCCCCGTCCAGCCCGATAAGGTTGTGGACTATCCTTAATGTCAACTCCCCGACCAGAAACAGATCGAACTCCATGAGAAGGTCGTAGTTTGCATGGATGCTGCCCGTAAGGGAGTTTTCCAGGGGCACAATTCCCCATTTTGCCTTCCCGCTCGCCACGTTTTCAAAAACATTACGGAAAGTCGGGACCTGTTCTATAGGAGCATCCTCGCCGAAGTACTGCAATGCAGCCTTATGACTGAAAGATCCCGGCACACCGGCGTGGAGGATCTTTGGGGGTAGGTCAGGATAGGAGACACTGAAATACCTTGCCTTGGGTATGTAGTCAAAATCGAGTTGCTTACCCACCACGGGGGCTATGACATGGAGATCTCTCATGAGCGATTCAAACTGTTCGGGATAAAGGCTCTGAGGCCCGTCTGAAAGGGCTTTGTCGGGTTCTGTATGAACCTCCACCATTATGCCGTCGGCTCCGGCCGCGACGGCAGCCCGTGCCATGGGGATAACCTTGTCCCTTATGCCCGTGGCATGACTGGGATCCACAATCACGGGAAGATGGGTAAGTTTTTTAACCACAGGTACAGCCGTAAGATCCAGGGTATTGCGGGTGTAGGTTTCAAAGGTTCTGATGCCCCGTTCGCATAAAATCACCTGTTCGTTTCCTTCGGAGAGTATGTACTCGGCTGCCATGAGCCATTCCTCAATGGTTGCAGCCAGACCTCTCTTGAGAAGGACGGGCTTTCCCATACGGCCGACGCACCTTAAGAGTTCAAAATTTTGCATATTTCTTGCCCCCACCTGAACTACGTCCACATATTTCATCATCAGGTCGGCCTGAGCAGGAGAAGTAATTTCGGTGACGATGCCAAGACCCGTTTCTTCTCTGACTTCTGCAAGAATTTTCAACCCTTCTTCACCGAGCCCCTGGAACGAGTAAGGGGATGTGCGGGGTTTAAAGGCTCCTCCTCGAAAAAGCGTGGCGCCGTGCTGTTTTACAATCCTTGCGATTTCCAGTGTACGCTCCCGATTTTCAACACTGCAGGGCCCCGCTATGACAACGAGCCTGTCCCCTCCCACCACGATGTCCCGAATGCGAATCCGTGACGGTTCCGGATGAAGATCCCTGCTGACCAGTTTATAGGGCTTGCTGACGGGCATTACCTTGGCCACGCCCGGCAGGGTCTCAAAATAGCGGGAATCATGTCTGATCTGCCCCACAACACCAAGAACCGTCTCGTCCACGCCCTGGATTTCTCTGACCATGTAGCCGTGAGATCTCAAGGTTTTTCTGAGTTGCGACACCTCATCGTCTGACACATTTTTTTTGAGGACCAGAATCATTGTGCACCTCCCCTAAATAAAAAACCCCGAGGATTGCTCCTCGGGGTTTATGATTTATAGTCCCACCCCGGGGGGATCCTTCTCCACCCGGGGCCGCTTTTAAACGCGCACTACCCGGGTGGCTTCATAAAAAAGAAGAAAAAGAAATTGGCGAAACCATCCCACCGGGTTTTCTTCATGGCTATCTCTCCGGGAAATATTTACAGCTCTTTTTTAATGAGCACTGAGATGGATTGTCAAGCTGAATATAAGAGAAAGCCTGAACAACCTCAATAATTACGGTTGGTCAAACCGGAGACAGCTTGCCGATAAGCCGTGGCTCAACCGGAATCAACTTCATATCACCCGGTCTCAACTGTAAAGGCTCCCCAGACCCTCACTCAGACCAGGCGCAGAGTTTACCTGAAGCCCTGTAAAGACGGCAAATACATCCTGGCCGCATATCGGCAATTTCCTTACACGCCTCACTATCGTTACGGGCTACGTCAAAAATGCAACTAACGGAACTTACCGGAATTTTAAACTGACAGGAAAAGTAAAGCTTTATTCCTTTTTCCTCAAGGTAGGCTCTGACCTGAGGGGACGTCTGATGAGTTGCCGCAACAAAAATCTTCTCTCCGGGAAAAAGATGCTCAAGTCTCTGTATCTTCTTCAGAAATGAATCAACGTCTCTTTTCTTATGCCGGGTCTTGCATTCCCCCGGAATCCATACAGGCCCCCCCTTCCTCGTACCTCTACTGAGGACATTGATTTCCTCAAACCGCCCTGGACTAACCTCGACAAAATCCCTTTTCAATTTCTCAACCTGCATGTCCTCCCTGCTCAAAAGGGCGGGCAACGAGGCATAGGCTCTGTCTTCAAGCAGGTATTCTACGGCCCGAGATAGGCCGCCCGGTTCTGTTCGGGTTACACGATGATCTCGAATAAGCCTGTTCAGAGATTCCTCCGTTTTCTTCTGAGCCTACGCCAGTTCGTTCAGCCGCTCCTCAGTTCTCTTTTGAACCTCAGCCAACCTCTCAACAGCAACCTCCACTTCTCGGTACGACTCCGCGCCTCTGCAAGCCTATCCAGGGATTCCTCAACGCGCAGAAGACGCTACTCTGTTTTCACCTGGGCTTCAACCAGCTGTTTGACGACTTCTTTCAATTCGTTAAATTCGGCCTTTGTTACAGACTCCTCACTCTGGCGTTCGACCTTCTCGATGACGCCGATAAGAACACCCCGAAGCTCAGGAGGAACCCTTTCGAGTTTCTTATAAAGGCCGCACTGACCGTCATTTGCACTCCTGTTCTGGATTTTTTTGTAATCATCCGACAATTTCGAAAGAGGTCAATAATAACCTATATCCGACTGTTTTTTACAGCAAGGAAAGCAATTGAACCGCAGAGCGTAAAAGCCATTTTGCTGTGTAAACCTGGGTTTTTCGTTTTCATCCGATAAGTTTATCTCTCAAAACCGAATGTCTGTCCTGGTTATTGCCCTTTCCTTATCCCCAGATCTCCTTTACACACATGTTGAAGGGTAACCAGTATAGATCTTGAAACCGTCTGTGTAATAAACATCTGCCTCATGAATTTTTGTCATAAAACCGAAGAAGTGTTTATCTGCTTCTGGAACCCACTTTAAACAAAAATTTACCGTCAACTTACCGCTTCTGGTCACGCCAAATCACTGCCTGAGATAAGTTCACATCTCGCCCAATCTTTATATCCTGGAACGCCTGAACCTGTAATGGCATTTTTATCCATGAACACACAGTAGCTAAACTGATACCCAGAATCCTGTTTATACTCAATGTGCCCATGCTCTCAAGATACACGATAATAGACTTCTCTCCTAACCACCAAGGATGCACATGCCTCTAAGCTTCAGAAGTAAATCCATAACTGCAATGCTGCAAAGGTAAGTGTGCTTCCCCTTTGTCCTCTTATTACCACCACCCGTGTGGGCATCTTATTTCTTTCCTGAAAATCTAAAGCTCACCAATTGTTATCAAATCCCCGATTAAAAAATTAAAAATCCAAGCTAGCTCCATAAGAAAACTTCCCACGATCAACACGGCATATTCATACCACAAAAAAACTACGAGCGGAGATACCGAATCTCAAAACTACCTTGACACACCGTAATAATTTGGTACAGAATTTCGGACATCAGAACCCTATGTAATCGCCCGCAGAAGCCGGTGCGCAGAAGGCCATGAAGGCTGTTCAGTTGGTGATGGTGATATAGATTAGAAAAGGAGGAACAGCCTATGAAGTCTAAGAAGGCCTTCGTGCCGGCTTTTTTGCTTCTTTTAACTGTGCTCCTTTTGAACGATGGAGTAGCCGCAAATACAATAGTCGTTAACGTCCCAGGCGAGATCGTCGTCACTGCCTCAAAGTTACCTCAAAAACAGGATGACATTACTCAAAAGATTGATATTATAAATCGTGAACGAATTGACTTTACACCCTTCATCCAAAGAAACATAGCTGAAATCCTTCGTTACCAACCTGGAACTTTTGTTAATCCTTTATCACGCAACGATGCGAACTGGGGTTCCTATGGAGGGCTGGGTCCGAAATACAACGTCTTTCTGTTAGACGGCCTGCCTATCGATTCGTTCGCCGATCTTATGAGTCTGGATCCTCTTATTTTAGACCGGGCGGAAGTGCATCGTGGACCCGCTTCTGTGATGTATCCAATATACTTAAGCATGGATTTTGCCGGAAATCAGACTCCTCTGGCCGGCATCACCAACCTGATAACCAAGGAAAAAATAGAAGAACCTTGTACGATTCTTGGAACAGGCTACGGATCCTGGAATACCTTTGCAGGTACGGGCTATCATCAGGGAAGGGTCGAAAACCTTCACTATTTCTTGGGAGCAAGTTATGAGCGCTCTGACTACACTAACTACGGCACCGAAAATTCCTGGCTCCACATATTAAGCGATCCCGACTACGACAAGGCTCGCTTGTTTGCAAAGGGGACATACTTCTTTGATGGAAAGGATTCACATAAGTTATCTTTGTTCGTCCACCATACAGAACACTACGGAGACGTCGGTCGACCCAATCGCGATTACGACCACGATTACACTACTCTTAATGCCGACTACTCAAATTTGCTTTATGATTATGATGAAGTTATGTTCCAGTTCAAGGTGGGTTATCGGAGGTATAATAGAAGCTGGAACGAAGACAATTACCCCGACCTGTCCCTACGTTCTCATGACGGTGTACAACAAAACATAATACCGCTGGATTTGAGTTTCAATGTTCACCACGGAAACGGACTTCTTACCTTTGGAAGTGATGCACAGTGGGCGACTTACGAGACTTATTCTGAATCCAGAGGCGTCGAAACAAAAGGGAACGATATGAATGCCTGGTCCTTTGGTCTCTACGCCGAAGAAAAGTACAGACTGGGCAAATTCGTCTTCAGACTGGGTGGAAGATATTTAAGAATCGAGCACTCTTACAACCTACTTGGAGGCAACGAACCGGAGGTAGAAGACGCCTCATGGGATAAATTTACATGGAGCACCGGCTTGCGATATAAGGCTTCTGATAACCTGTCGCTTTATGTTAATGCAGGGTCCAGCTTTCAAGCTCCTTCGGGTAAATCGGTGGGAGGTACCCTGTCAATCTCAGACAGAGGAGTTCCGGGGCGTAACGGTCAACTGCCAAATCCCAATCTGAAGCCTGAAGAAGGGATGAGTTTTGACGCCGGAGCCGACCTAAATGTAGTGGACAGGCTGTTTTTAAACATAAGGGGCTTTTCAACCTTCGTGGATGACGCTATTGTAGAAAACGTTGTAAGCCGTGATCCTTCTCAGACTCAATCTGTAAATGCGGGAAAAAGTAAGTCATTAGGCGTTGAGATAGAAGGACGCTACGCAATCACCAATTCAATCGAAATTTTTGCCAACTATACCTTTGTCCATACGAAAGTCGAAAACAACGTAGACCCAAACCAAGACGGATCCGAAGTACCCTTTGTGCCTTCCCATCTTGGTAACTTGGGTCTGGTTATTCGACTTCCTTGGGATCTCACAATCGTTCCGTACCTCCATGTTTTTGGCAAATATTACGACAGCACCGACAAAACATCAAGACAGTCTTTTGGCCCCGAAGAGCTCATCAATATTCACATAGAAAAACCCATACTGAAATCTGATACGTGGAAACTGAAACTATCCCTAGACCTTAACAACATAACCGACAATGCTTACGAAATGCCGTGGCAATTCCGTGATCCGGGATTCAATACCATGATCAAAGCCGATCTGGTATTTTGAGGCAGGTTCCCTGCCCGTAAGAAAACCACAGAGAAGAACTTAATGAAAGGCGGGAAAATGTATGTTTTTCAGGTTATTGCTGACGATCCTTTTTTGCCTCCTTCTCGTTATACTGCAGTATGGTAAGGGCTACACGTCAATTCTCGTCAAAGACTTTCGAGGCAAGTCGATTGAACTAAAAGCAAAACCTCAACGCATAGTATGTCTTTTGGAGAGCGCTTTAAGTGCCCTATTCATGCTTCAACAGCAAGATCGGATTATCGGAATTGCGAACAATGTCTACGCAGAGCCGACCTTCAGGTTTTACAGACAGCTAGACAAGCGCATTCGGGATCGCCTATTACCGGCTCCTGGCAACTGGGAAGCGGTAAGCATAGAACACATAGTAGCCCTTATGCCTGACTTGGTAATCATTTGGTCTTCTCAAACAGATGTTATCCGCGCTCTGGAGACACGAGGGATACCGGTGTACGCAGTCTTTTTGTCCAGGGAAAATGACATCTACGACGAAATTCTAGACTTCGGAACTCTCTCAGGGAGTAGAAATCGCTCCGAGGAACTGGTAGCCTTCGTGAAAAAAGAAAAAGAGAGATTAACGAGAATAACCGGTACAGTGCCTGAGAAAGACCGTCCCAGAGTATTTTTCATGTGGGCCCAGGGGATTACGGAAACATCCTGTGGAGGAAGCACCGTCAGCGATGTGATTAGAATGGCAGGAGGGCGAAATATTTGTGAACATATTTTTAGAGAGCACGCGACCTTACAGATCGAAGAGCTGATTCAACAAAACCCAGATGTAATTGTCATGTGGTACAATGAAAAATTAAACCCCGAAGACCTTACCGCCGACCCCAGGCTCGCTCCAATTGATGCAATAAAAAAAGGGCGTGTTTACGAACTTCCTGATATTTTTACAAACGATCTTTGGACTCTCAAGTTTATAATTGCAGCAAATCGCATTGCACGATGGCTTTATCCAGGCTTGTTCCCAAACGAATCCGCCAAAAGTTACGAAAGGCGAGTTCTTAGATTTCTGTACGGTTCTGACTTCAACTAAAATTCTCCAGTACGAAAACTAAGTCGGAAGGAGGCCAGCAGGGATAAATCTGCAGGCCTCCTGCTATAGGCTTACTCGACATAAAACGTCAGATTAGAGGAAAGCAATAACTCATCGGCATCAGGATTATTTCTCAAAGGAACTCTGTAAGAGGCACTTATAAACTGAAAACCCGGTTTTTCTATGAGTACATCTACGATCCCCGCGTTATTCGTTGTCATCCCGCTTTTGTGACCTCCCCCTGTGGCAACCGTAACACCCTCTACCGGTTTACCGTCGAGTAATACTTTTACTTGCAGAACTTCGCCTGTCTTGAGGGACATCGGGTTTTTGAGCGGCACGATTTCCATCTTTAGGCCCACCGCATTGGTAAGCACAGGCGACCAGTCGATGATATGCTTAGCAAATTTCATCGAGTGACACGACTCTAAATAACTTCCCACGTTTCTTTTGGAAACATTTTTCCAACCTTCCTCCGTCTTTACCCAGAAACCGTTATCGAACACCATGGTTAACATGACCGTGTTATCCGGGGGCGCGACTACTGCCTTCCCGTCTTCTCGTTTTTTAACATCCAGCACCGTTCCATTTCCCTGACCATCATGGGCTTTAACTTCCTTTATTTTGGAAATATCATAACTTTCCAGTTCCTCACCGTGACCATAGAGAATGACGAACTTTCCGTCATTTGGCTCAAACCACGCATCGTGGGCACTAACCTGAGCTAATCCAAGTAACATAATTACGATTGAGCTTATAATCATGCGCACCATAATCTATTCCTCCTAGACTTTACATCTCATACCCCAGTCCCTTCACAACTAATAAATGCTTCACTCTAATTCGGTGGAGCACGGCAACAGGCTACTATTCTCTTCATGTTCGACAACTTACTGCCCCAAAGTCACCCTTTAGGATCATTTGCTCTAAAAAGTGTACTTCACTCCAACAACGAATTCATAGACCGGCTTGGGATCGTAAGCAGGCTCACCGCCCAGAAGAAACATGGCTTCAGATGCATACTTAGACGGATGGTAGTTAACTTGAAGCGAAAAGGTCCATCCTTTGATGCGAAACGATGCTTTACCCATGTACCGCCCTACAGGAGGTCGGAAAACACTGCCGGATGCATCAAGTGGAGCTTCTCCCAGACGCTGATACGCAAAATCGAAGAAGAGACGAGCCCCATCGTGCACAATAATTTCCCACTGAATGCCTGCGCTCAGATAGTCTTCAGGAACACCAGTAACCCTATCATGTCCCGGTACTGCAGGATTTTTCAGGCGAGCATTTACCTGCCCGTAGTTAATATAAAACCGGAGATCGGGGGTTGCATGAAGGGTAAATTCCAATTCGTATCCGTCTCTTCTTGACTCGCCAACATTTACGGTCTCCGATCCTACCCATCTGATTTCCCGTTCCATGTCAGTTCTGTAGAAGTCAAAAAGAAGCTGCAGTCTGTCAAAAAGAAATGCATCAAAGCCAATATCCCAAGTGTCTACCTTGGCCGGTTCCAGATCGAAGTTTGCATAGTCTCTATCAGCAGGGGACATTTCATCGGCCGAAGGTGTCCGAAAACCCAAACCCTTGTTTGCAAAAAGGTTGAAGTTTTTGGTTGGACTTATCACCAAGCCCACTTTGGGGCTCATTATGGAGGTGGTGCCATCTCCGGAGTTTTGAGGTCTTACATGGTTATCGATATCGAAAGAAAAGAAATCATAACGTAATCCCCCTACTATCTTGAGAAATTTGACGGGCTTCCACTGAACCTGTCCAAAGAGGCCCACTCCCAGGTTCTCGATGTGCCAGTCCTCCGTCCTCGCAACGATATCTCGGTTTTCCGTAATATAACCGAGTCGATCCCCTTCAGAATATCTCCCATCAGACCCCACCAGGACCGACAGTTTTTTAAAGGGCACGAAATCGTAAAGAAGCCTCCAGCCTCCGTAGTCCCAATCGTTGTGTTCAAGGGTCTGGGGTGATGGTTCAAAGGTTGCGTATCGATTCATTCTGTGGGAGGCAACATACAGGGTAGCGTAAAGTCCAGCTTCTCCGGTTTTCGGTACAAAATTAAGTACCAGGTTTTTGTATTCACTGTTTCCACCGTCTTCTGGATTGACGGCATCAGTTCTGCTGTGAAGTTCCTCTTTAACATCAGAGACACTCAGATATCCGGGAGCACCCCAGTCACGATCCACATAATGGGCCTGCAGTGAGAGAAGACCTCCCACAACTGGAAAAGTTATTTTATTAAATGCATTATATCGCCTGTAGTCTGAATTATCTCGAAAGCCATCTCTGTCGTAAATCTCGTAAATTAGGAAAGGCCTAACGCTCAATGGAGTGATCTCCCATGAGTCCTTTGAAACTGTAGCAACGGCTCGATAAGTTTCAAAGCTTCCTGCCTCTACTGCAACTTCCGGATCTTGTTGGTATTTCTTGGTCACGATGTTAACGACACCGCCAAGGGCAAAATTACCGTAAAGCACGGAAAAGGGACCCTTAATCACCTCAATACGATCTATCATTTCAGGGATGAGCCAGCCGAGGTCAGCCAATCCATGAGAATGGCTGTGATGTGGAATATTTATGGGCACACCGTCCACATATATAGCTATCTGGCTCCCATGTCCGCTCTGATAGCCCCTCATTCCAAAGCCATCGGCAACGTCTCCCTGGCCGTAATGACTTGTAATAACTCCGGGAATTCGTCTAAAGAAATCAAGATAATGTTGAACAGGCATATCTCTGATCTCCGCTCCTGTTATGACGTACACAGAGGCCGGAAGTGCTTCATTATTTATAGAGACACTTCCCTTGGTCAGCATTTCTTCCTCGACCACCATTTCAGGCATCGTGGTCACCTCGGCCGTCACTGACAACGTCCAAACAAGCAAACAGAGTAAAAAAAACAATGCGGGCATAATAACCTTACTCTTCTCACAAAGCTTGATAAAAGGTTTGTCCTTAACGAACCGAGGCTTCGTGCCGCTGTTAGAAGAGCCAAAAGATAAAAAGCCACGAAAGCACCTTCAGGGCTCATGCCTTCGTGGCTTTTTACGATACATCTTTTCGCTGAAAGGCAATTCCACTTCTCTGTGGAAGTTAACGAAAGGTTAACAGAGTTTTTCCAGCAGTGTCAAGAATAAAGTGGGTTTTGCATGGGGTATATTTATTTCCGCATCAAACCCTCTCCCACTGCATGCCTTTAGGGGTATCCATTACGGCAATTCCAAGCCGGAGTAACTCTTCTCGTAATCTGTCGGCTTCATCCCAACGGCCTTCCCGTCTGGCAATCCGTCTCCTCTGCAAAAGCTCAAGTTCTTCATCGCTGGGAGGAGCAATGTCACGGGAAAAAACGTTGAGAACTCGATCGATCTTTCTGAAAACCTCCAGCACCGCGGTTTTTTCTCCCGGAGTGATGGCACTTTCGTCCAATACTTTGTTGGCATCACGAACGAAAGCGAAGAGAGCGGCAAGAGCCCTGGGTGAGTCCAGATCGTCCGACAGGGCATCCAGAAACTCTCTCTCCATCTGATAAGCCCTGTCAGCAAGCCCCCTGTCAGCTCCTTCGGACCTTAACCCACAGGTGTGAAGTCTTGCCAGGAATCGTTTAATTCTTCTATATCTCTTACGACTGTTTTCGAGGCCGGTTCTGGAGGCGTGGAGAGGCTTGCGATAGTGAGTTGAAATAATCCAAAATCTCACCTCTTCAGGCCTGTATCCTTCGGCAAGAAGTTCCTCCAGACTGGTTCCTTCACAAAACTCATCGTCGGAACACTCCCTGCTTACCCACACCCTTTCTGCAAGAAGCCATATCTGAGCCAGTGGAGTGCCCTTCAGGGCTTCCCCCACAACCCTGACGTTTTCAAGATGGGGAAAAAGAAAATCCACACTGCTCAAATATATATCCACGGGAGGATTCCACTGACTCAGTACCACCGAGGCCGCTGCCACATGCCAGGTTGGCATCATATTACCCCAGGGTGTCCTAAGATAAAGTCCCCTTTTCAACTCTTCCAGCGTCGCCCGTTTCAGCAGGGCAAAATCACGGGGATTCTGTTTTTCATAAAGGGACAGATCAACTCTTTTGCCGGGAACCGTTCTCCCCGGATCCACTCCTGCAAGCCTACCGTAGTCTTCACATCTGGATATGCTGAAATATACGGACCTCAGCTTCTCGTAGGCAACCCCCCTGTCCATAAGAACCCTGGTGTTGTTAATTATGGCGTCTTCGTACTCGGAAATTCTGGCGTAATGATGTGCACGTCTTATACCGAACTGATCAAAGAGCCGGAAAAGCCCATCAAGACGCTCTCTTACGTAGGGAATCAAATCCTTTCCTGCCCGTCCTGATGCCTGAACCGTTCTGCTGTCAAGATCGGGAACGGTAACAACGGACACAACCGAAAAGCCCTTTGCCTCCAGGAATCTCACCAGAAGATCCGCCACAAAAAACCGCCTTGACTCCTGGAGCTCAAGCGGTACATCCAGAGGCGGTCCAGTAACAAAAAGCCTTATTCTTCCCTCTTCTGCGGGCTTTACAGGCACGGTTTCCCGCCTCGCATGATCGTAGAACTTGAAATCCGGTTCGAGCATAACCGTAAAAAGATTGGTGCTCAGGTATCGGTCGCCTCCATCGGGCAATATCGCCACAATTATCCCGGTTTCACGCTCTTTCGCTATTTCAACAGCCGCCGCCATTGCGGCACCGGAACTCATGCCCGCGAAAATCCCTTCTTCACGAGCCAGCCGCCTGGCCATTTCAAAGGCGTCTTCATCTCTTACGTGAATTATTCTGTCAAAGGCATTTCTGTCGAAAATGCCGGGGACGTAGGATTCCTTCATGTTCTTAAGCCCCTGGATCTTATGACCGGGATAGGGCTCTACGGCCACGACTTCTATAGCCGGATTTCGCTCTTTGAGGGCCCTCAGAACCCCCATCGCCGTTCCCGTAGTCCCAAGGGTGGCAACCACAACGTTTACCTTTCCTTCCGTCTGCTCGTAAATTTCCGGCCCCGTTCCGTAATAGTGAGCAAGAGGATTGGCAGGGTTGTTGAACTGGTCGGGCATGAAATAGAGGTCCGGATTTTCCCTGACAAGCCTGTAAACTTCCTCGATGGCTCCGTCGGTACCGAGGGCTCCCGGAGTAAGCAAAAGTTCGGCTCCCAAAGCACGAAGGATCTTCTGGCGCTCAAGGCTGGCCGTTTCGGGCATGGCAAGAATAAGCCTATAACCCTTTACTGCCGCAACTACCGCAAGGCCGATTCCGGTATTCCCGCTCGTGGCCTCGATTATTATCTTATCCTTTGTAAGGATGCCCCGTCGCTCTGCGTCCTCAATCATCATCAAGGCAGGGCGATCCTTAATTGACCCTCCAGGATTCTTCGCTTCCCACTTTGCGTAGATGGTGACGTTCGGGTTTGGATTGAGGCGGTTTATTTTTATAAGAGGAGTATTTCCAATGGCCTGTAAAACGTTTTCATAGACATTTTTTCCCATCATCCGTCACATCCCCGGTCTGGAAGTGGCTTAAGCGGAAAGGCGCCGTTATCCTTACCACAGTATACACCACTTCCGCAATTGCTGAATTCCTGATATACCTTTTGCCGTTGAAAAAAGGAAGGCCGGCAGATTGGCCGGTGAAATTGAAGAGGGAGGCTTCCATGGTAAACGCCGGAAATACAAGAATCGGCTGGATAGGTACCGGTGTAATGGGTCTTTCCATGTGCTCTCGCATAATAGACGCGGGATACGATGTTACGGTTTATAACCGCACGAAAGAAAAAGCAGAGCCCCTCCTTCAAAAGGGGGCTCACTGGGCGGACAGTCCCTCAGAAGTTGCCGTAAAATCCGACGTCGTCGTTACCATCGTGGGATTTCCCGAGGATGTGCGGCAGGTCTATCTCGATGAAAAGGGTCTGATAGAAGGGTCAAGACCGGGAACGATCCTGATCGACATGACCACAACGGAACCGGCTCTTGCCTGTACCATTTACGAGCGAGCAAAAAGCAAAGGGGTTCATTTTCTGGACGCTCCGGTGTCCGGAGGCGATGTGGGAGCAAGAGAAGGAACGCTTTCCATAATGGTGGGCGGCGATCGTGAAATTTTCGAGACCGTGCATCCTCTGCTCACAATACTCGGAAAGAACATCGTCTATCAGGGAAAGGCAGGGTCAGGCCAGCACACAAAAATGTGCAATCAGATTGTCATAGCGGGAACCATGATAGGCATCTGCGAAGCTCTGTTATACGGATACAAAGCCGGACTGGACCTGACGGAAGTTTTAAAATCCATTGCCAGAGGTGCCGCAGCGTGCTGGAGCCTGGACAACCTTGCGCCCAGGATACTGACCAGGAACTTTGACCCCGGGTTTTTTGTGGAGCACTTCATAAAAGACCTGGGAATTGCATTAAAAGAAGCCGAAAGAATGAATCTCGCTCTGCCCGGTCTTTCTCTGGCGCGCCAGCTCTATGTAGCAGCCAGAGCCCAGGGGCACGGCCACAAAGGCACTCACGCATTGATCCTTGCACTGGAACATCTTTCAGGGTTAAAGATTTTTTCGTAATCTGGAAAGCTACGACAAGGGGGATAAAGTGGCCAGGAGATTCGTCCAGATTGAAGACTTCCCCGTAAGGATCACTCTACCCGTTTTGTGGGGTCACATGGATGCATTCCAGCATGTGAATAACGTGATATATTTTCGTTATTTCGAGACAGCACGAATCGAGTATTTTGACAGAACCCCGCTTATGAAGATAATGAAAGAGAAGGGTGTGGGGCCAATTCTTGCTTCGACTAGTTGCAGATACATAAGGCCTCTTCGGTACCCGGACATAATCGAAGTGGGTTGCCGCATGCTGTGGGTCAGCGATTCCGAAGCCGAGCAGGAGTACGGGGTGTACAGCACGAAACAGAAAGCAATTGCTGCCGTCGGAACGGGTTTGATTGTGGCCTACGACTACGGCAAACAACAGAGAACCAACTTTCCGGAAGAGTTCTTCGAAGCCGTAAAGGCCATAGAGCCGTCCGTAGAAATAAGACGCCGTTAGGGAAGAAAAGAAGTATGTTTACGATGACGGAAATATTCGAAATGGCATTGAGGCTTGAAGAAAACGGCGAGGCCTATTACAGGCAGGCTGCAGAGCATGCCAGATCCTGCGGAATGCCTCAAAAAGTGGCCGACCTGTGGAAAAAGCTTGCGGAAGACGAACGGGAACATAGAAAGATGTTCATGGAAATGAAAAAATCTTTTTTGCAGGGCACCGACATCGACATAAAAGAGAAGGTGGGATCCTGGTACATAGTCGAAGCTATAGGCAACAGGCTTTTTTCATTCGACCCGGCCTGTGCCTTCAGCGCATCGGAGCCGAAGGATATAATCGGGATAGCCCGTGGTGTGGAAGAAGATTCTATCAGGTTCTACGAATTCCTCAGAAAGCTCGTCGATAATGAAACCGTTTTGTCGATCATAAAAAGAATAATCGATGAAGAGCGGGGCCATGTTGAACATCTTGACCGGCTACTGGCAGGCTTATAATCCGGGGATTGCAAATCCTCATTAATTCACGAAAGGATCTTGCTCTTCACCGGCCCGAACCGATTTGTCGTAGCATAAGGTCAATTCACTTTAGGCCTGTAGCTATGAATATGCCGACAGAAGCACATCCACAATCTGGTTGGGCACAACAGTTCTCGCCCAGACTTTTCACCGAAACCTCTCTCAGCCCTGCCTCCGCCAACCATTCCTTCATGTGCTCACTTTTAAATCCCAACCACGCATCGTGATGCTCTATCCGCAGGAAGTCGTGGGAATGCTCATCCAGATCGGTGATAATAAGTTTACCCCCTGGTCTGAGAATTCGCGCCATCTCTTTAATTGCCCGATACGGCAATTCTATGTGATGAAGACACATATTGGCAAAGGCGTAATCTACACTTTCGTCGGAGATGGGTAGCTCCGTCACTTCTCCGACCAGATAATCAACCCCGCTAACGCCTGCCAGCTTCCTTCTCATCCCGGCAAGCATTGCTCCGGAGCGATCAACCGCTATCACACGCAAACCTCTGTTGACCAGCCCTTCGGTGATGAAACCCGTGCCTGCTCCAATGTCGGCAGCAACGGCATCGCTTCGCACACCCGCAATTGAAATGGCCTTTTCTCTGACCTCCTCCGAGAAAAAACCCCGCCTCATCCGATCCCAATCAGAAGCAACCCGGTCGAAATAGTGGTTCGAAGTCATGACACCCCCTATTACCTTCGCCCATACACTCAACCCCAGCAGACCTTACAAACCGTCGACACGATAAAAAGGCCTTTTTCACCGTGCGGAAGAAACTTCGGGCAGATCAGAGGCAGAAACACTCTGAAGCTTTTTCTTCACTATCATAAGAGACAGGTAATGGGGCTTTTGCCCCCGTAAGGATCTTACATCGTACGAGATGGATTCCCCCTCCAGGCCGCACCGGCTGACAAAACAGGCGTTCTTTTCCAGCCCCTGTGATTCCAGAGCATCTATTACGGCGTCTATGTTCCGGTAAACCTTCAGTAAAACCACGTTGTCTGTAACTTCAAGCATTCTCCGGAGATGTTCTCCCCCCTGTGCTCCCGAAACTACGGCCAGAGATTCTTCACCTTCAACCAGAGGCACCGTACAGGCAGAAGCCGCCGCCTGAAAGGAAGTGATGCCCGGAACGGTTTCGATTTTTACGCTTCCCAGCAGGTTATAGAGTTCTCTCACCAAATATATGTATGTGCTGTAGATCAGGGGGTCTCCGAGAGTAACAAAGGCGACATCCTTACCGCTTCTCAAGACCTCCGCCACCCTCAGGCCGTTTTTGTGCCATGAATTTTCAAGGGTATCCGAATGGTAAGTCATCGGGAAGTAAAGATATTCCACAGGGGTTTCCGGAGGCAGGTAGGGTTTCACTATGTCGAGTGCCAGGCTGTAGCTATTTTTGGAGGAGGCCGCAGCGAAGATATAAGATACCCGATTCAAGATTCTTACGGCCTTAACGGTAATGAGTTCGGGATCCCCGGGACCAACCCCTATTCCGTAGAAAGTTCCCACCATTTCTCATACCCCTTAAAAATAAAAATCCTTAGAAGGAATCGACTTCTAAGGATCCCCCATTTCCATCCTCAGAACTGCGGGCTCACCCTCATCCCCGAGGTGAGAGCCTCTCGTCGTCAGGCAGGTGTTCTGACTTGCGGATCTTCCTACTCCCCGCGCCTTCCCCCTGAAGGAGTGGCCTTCTGCGGGTTTCGTCCCCGCTCACAGCGGTGGGTCCGTGCCGGATTCTCACCGGACTTCCCTTTTAAGCCCTCTACCGGGCACCTGACAACAGAACAGCACTTGCCTTTTACATTAATCCTTTCTTATCAGTCAACGATAAGAAAAGGCCAGAGAGACAAAAAGCCGGGGCTACTGCCCTTCTTTTATCGTATGGCAGCCCTGACACGTTATGGGAGCTGCTTTGGTGTTGTTTTCGTGATTGTACTTGCGATGGCAGTCAATGCAGAGCCCGTGATAAGAAAGCTTCAGATTCAGTTTTTGCTGAGGAGGAGGAAGCCTCTTTTCGTTTTTCACCGTCGGTTCGTTATGACAGACCTGACAGGACGTTTCATCTCCGTCGGTCCAGATATTTTCGCCGTTTTTGTAAAGATGATGACACTCCGTACAATCATAACCCAAATCATCAAAGTGAAGCATGTGAGGAAACCTTACAAGGGGCATTGTATGCTTCGGGTAGAGCGATGAGTTGATAATAATCTCCTCTTCCTGAGCAAAACCCTTTGGCGAAGAGACAAAAAGTATTGCAAAAACCATCAAAAAAGCCAGTTTCTTCATGGTACCTTCCTCTCGAAAGCAATAAAAGTTAGTTCTTGTGACGGCTTCGGCCTACTTTTTAGTGAAATTTTTCTCGCGGTGTCAAGTGAAGCCGGAAGGAAAATTCTTGCCGACAACTCCGGCCAGAGGGTATTTCATAAAATCCGTATAAAAAAGACGGCAGAGTGAGGTGGATTTATGGAGGGTTTTGAAAAAATAGACGAGCGGGAGATCCCTGAGCTGAGCACCAGCGCCTTTAGATACACCCACAAGCCTTCAGGGGCAGATATCCTGTTGTTAAAAAACGGGGACGAAAACAAAGTTTTTGGAATAACCTTCAGAACGCCCCCTCAGGATGCCACCGGACTTCCTCACATACTGGAACATTCGGTACTCTGCGGTTCCCGCAAGTATCCGGTCAAAGAACCCTTCGTCGAGCTTCTCAAAGGCTCACTCCAAACCTTTCTGAATGCCTTTACCTATCCCGACAAAACATGCTACCCCGTGGCAAGTACACATGAAAAGGATTTTCATAATCTCGTGGATGTGTACCTCGACGCAGTTTTTTTCCCGATGCTCAGGGAAGAAATCTTTCTCCAGGAAGGCTGGCACTATCATGTGGAGAATCCCAGCGAAAAGCCGGAAATTCGCGGGGTGGTTTACAACGAAATGAAAGGGGCTTACTCATCACCCGAGAGAGTTCTCGCAGAAACCATCCAGCAGTCCCTGTTTCCCGATCACCCCTATTCCTTCGATTCCGGAGGAGACCCCCTGGAGATTCCGAATCTCTCGTACGAGGACTTCGTTGCCTACCACAAAAGATTCTACCACCCCAGCAATTCCCGCATCTTCTTCTACGGAAACGGTTATCCTGACGCCGAACTCAGCCACATCGCTTCCTATCTGGAAAGCTTTTCGGCGACCCACGTTCCTTCTTCAATCCCGGACCTGAAGCCCTGGACGGGTTTACGGAAAGTACAAAAAAAATATGCAGCAACGCCCGGTGACAACCTGGATCGTAAAACCTATGCAACGCTCAACTGGTTACTGCCGGAAACACACGAAAGGATCACAAATTTTTCGCTTCAGATACTGCACCACATCCTGATCGGCACTCCGGGATCTCCGCTGAGGAGAGCACTCATAGAGTCAGGGTTGGGCGAGGATCTTGCCGGTGGGGGCCTGGAGACAGAACTGCGATGGATGTACTTTGCCATCGGCCTCAAAGGCATGTCTTCAACCGCAATAGACGACATGGTCAACCTGATAGAGGATACCATTAGAGGGCTCATCCGAGACGGCATTCCAAGATCTACCGTAGAGGCCGCCCTCAACACGGTAGAATTCGCCTACCGGGAGGGTAATACCGGGAACTACCCAAGAGGTCTCATCCTGATGCTCAGTGCTCTTACTACCTGGCTCTATGATCACGATCCTCTGGCTCTCGTGGCCTTTGAAAAACCCATCAACAGGATAAAAGACCTTTATGCGGAGAACCCTCATTACTTCTCAGAACTCCTAGAGAAGTACTTCCTTCAGAACGACCGAAAATCCCTGGTCATTCTCGAGCCGGATCCCGATCTTTTGCGGAAAATGGAGGAACGCCTCCAGGCAAAGCTCGAAGAAGCCACGAAAGGATGGACGAAGGAGACGAAAATTTACTTCCTGGAAAAGACAAAAGCTCTTGTAACCTACCAGAATCAGCCGGATCGTCCCGAAGACATAGCTAAAATCCCGCGGCTGAGCAGGAATGACCTCAGCCCAGAACATCCCGCCTTACCCCGGATCATCGAAAACTCCTCGAACCCCCTCATGATGCTCCACCCGATTCAAACGAACGGTATCGTATATATCGACATAGGTTTCAAGTTTGACGGAATGCCACAGGATCATCTTTCCTATCTGCCTCTTTTTTGCTCAGCTCTTCTTGAAGCGGGTACGACCGACGAAGACTACGTAAAGTTTACCGAGCGAATAGCCCGTCATACGGGGGGCATACGCCCGAAATTAGTTGTCAGGAATTCCTTCAGTGACCCGTCAGGGGTTTATCTGCTACTACTCAGGGGTAAGGCTCTTTCCGAGAAAGTTCCCGAGCTACTGAGAATCTTCCGGGACATGATAAGTAAAGTAGATCTGAACAACCGGGACCGTATCTTTCAGATTATTCTTCGCCATAAGGCCCTGAGGTATCAGAGGATCATTCCCGAGGGACATCGAATGGCCATGAGAAGAGTCCGGGGACACTTTACCCTGCCCGACCGCGTCAAGGAAGAGCTTTCGGGATTGAGTCAATACTTCTTTGTGAAAAACCTGGCTGACAATTTCGACAAGAAGTGGCCCGAGATTAAAGAAAACCTTTCAGCCCTGAGGGATTATCTTTTTAAAACATCCCGGATGGTCGTGTCCGTAACGGCAGACGGAGATCTTCTGACCGCAACGAGAGCAAGTCTGGAAAGGGAACTGCTGCCGGAAATCGGGGACGGCAAAAACATTCCCGAAAGTGGCTCTCTTTCATGGAATTTTAAGGATCTGCCTCCGAAAGAAGCTTTTACATTGCCCGTTCAGGTCCATTATGTGGCTTCGGGGGCACCTCTTGGTGCAGGAGCCGTAAAACCCGACGACGGTACTCTTCTGGTCGTCTTAAACTACCTGAGAACCGGATGGCTATGGGAAAAGATACGCGTTCAGGGAGGAGCCTACGGTGCTCACTGCTTTTTCGACCGCGCTTCGGGCATTCTGGTTATGACATCATACCGTGATCCCCATCTCGAAAAGACGGTTGACATAATGAGGAACTGTCATGAAAGCATCTCCCCTGAAAAGCTGGGCGATGAAGATATTACTCCTGCGGTTATAGGCACCTTTGGAAAAGTCGATCCGCCCCTATTCCCCGATGCAAGGGCTTACGTCTCTTTAGTCCGTTATCTGACGGGAGAAACCGAAGAAATGAGACGAAACCTCAGAAAGGCGATTATCCAGACCGATAGAGAAGATTTCTACAGAGCAGCGGAATTGCTCAGACAATGGTCGCAGAACCTTCATCTCTGTGTCCTGGGACCTGCCGATTCAATAGAAAGTGCACGAACAGACCTTTTAAAAGACGCAGAAAGGGTAGCAATTGAAGGCTGACTTGCATCAGACAAAACCGGGGCTCCTTTCAAAAGGCCCCAGTTTTGTCTGCGATAAACTCTAGCTTGATTGAAGCAGAAGAGGTTTGAAGAAAATATCAAGAATCAAATTCGGATCTTCCGGCAGGGGATGTTCCTCCGGCTTTTCAAGCCACAGGAAAATAAAGCCATTACAGACACTATCCAGAGCCACGGCCAGCCTGTAAGGATCTGAAAGGTCATTGAATATTTTTTTCTCCATACCCGACCTGAAGATGGATGCCACCAATTTCAGACACTCATCATACTTCTTTCTGATTTCCTGGTCCAAACCGGCCTTTATGGAAAAACCCGCCCCTCTGGTTTCCGTAAAGTAAAGCCGAACGATTTTAACGTTTTCCCGAAAGAGGCGACATTTAGTGGTAATAAACCTGCGCAATTTTTCAACCTCATCGCCTTCACGCCGAAGAGCCTCAATAAGCTGAGCGTGTAACTCCTCGGCCTTATCGAGCATAAGAGATCTGTAGAGATCTTCCTTGCCTTCGAAGAACTTGTAAATGGTCCCTATGGAAAATTCGGCTTTTTGGGCAATGTCTCTTACCGAAACATTGTGATACCCTCTTTCCGAGAAGAGTTCCAGGGCAGCATCCAAAATTTCCCGACGATGCCTGAGGCGCTCTCTTTCGCGCCGTGAAAGTCTTTCCATAATACCTTTCTCCCGAGCAAGGTCATCCGGTGAACAACCATTCGATACCTGACACTCAATTATATCTATAGATCTATCATTCACAGGTCAAGAAAAAACATGATCGCTTCGCCCACAGCCCAATCAGAAAGCCTTCATTCAGCAATTTCCGCCACCACCCGGGACAGAACATCCACACCGGCCCCGTCACCTCGATCAACCCAGACCCTCAGCGCATACCTGCCCCCGGACAGACGCCAGCCGTCCACGTTGATCACATCCCCGGGGTAAACCACATTGGAGAAACGGCATTCAAGAGAGCGAAATCCGGAGGGATCACCCTTACAAAGTGATAATACCAGTGCGCGGACAACGTGGCCAAAAGTGCAGAGGCCGTGCAGTATGGGCCGTGAAAAGCCCGCCTGCCTTGCGCATTCCGGATCTATGTGCAGAGGATTGTAGTCCCCACAAAGTCTGTAAAGTGCAGCCTGTTCTTCGAGGGTAGCCCGTCTTAAGGAAAAATCGGGTTCCTTTTTTTCAGGTAAAGGCACAGCTTCCTTACGGGGTCCAGGATCACCGCCCCAGCCACCGAATCCCCTGCAAAAAAGTCCCATGGACATTTCAAAAAGTCTCTCTGCGGAACCCATCTCGCCGTAAACATCAAGAACCACCAGAGCCGCTTTCTTCTTGTCGTACACGCCGGAAACCCGGGCATAGGACTTTATTATCCCTTCAGCCGGTACCGGGGAAAACACCCTCAGGGACTGTTCACCGTGAAGGACTACCGAAATATCAATTCCCAGCTTCTCCAGAATATCGTAGAGCGGTGAATAACCCGTTACGGTAACAAAGGAGGGATACACCCTCAGCCCCCCCGGTACTCTTTCATAAAGATATTCCAGTTCGGAAATCCCTGCACCGACACTCAGATTGTAGAGAACCGCATCGCGCCAGTCGTAAACAAAGTCGAAAGGCCCAAAGGTTTGTCCCACAATTTCTAAGTTGATCATGACGCTCTCCCCTTTTACCGACAGGCAATCGGAGTTCTTCTTTTATACCACAGTGGCAAAAGGCCACCGTACACCGTCTTAAATCAGTTGCTTATCCTTTGAAATTTCATCTATATAATCATAGAAAAAGCTTCAAAAGCAAAATCTGTTGCCTTGGCGGGGAGAAAAATGAAAAGGATATTAATAAGCACACTGGGAACAAAAAAACATATCGAGTGCAGGTATGCTCTTGGAGATTGGACGTCCGAGCCAGTTCTGTTCCTTCAGGAAGCGCTAATCCAGAAGCTATGCAAAGATTGGACTGAGGATGACAGGGTTTATATTCTCTGCACTCCCGAAGCTCATAAAAACAACTGGGAGGGGCGGAAAGATTTCGGGGAGGGTCTAAAAGGACGCCTCGGTAGTATGGAAATCGCCCCTCAGGTCATTAACGTAACGATACCCGACGGAAAAGAGCCGGATGAAAACAGAGAAATAATTCAGACGATAATGGACATGATTTCAGAGGATTGCAGAATTTTTCTTGATGTGAGCCATTCCACCAGGAGCGTTCCTTTGCTCCAGTTAGTTTCTCTGTATTGCACAAAGGTCGTCGGAAATGCAGAGATAGGGGGCATATACTACGGTCCCTACGATCTGCTGGGCACTCCGGAAAAAATCCGTCAGATTCCTTTAGAAGAGCGCGTTGTTCCCGTGCTGGACCTGACGGAATTGTGGAAAACCCTTGAATTTGCCAGCGGAGTTCTCCTTGCCAGACGAGCCGGTTACGTAGAGGATCTGAAGCTATGGTTAAAAACACAGGAGAACAACGAAGCCTTCCCCGAAAGCCTGAAAAAGTCGTTATTCGCTCTGTGCAATATTCTGGAAAACATTGCCTTAATGAGTTATCCGGACCGACAGGCCTTGGAAAGCATCGAAAATTCCCTGGAGTCTTTTGAGAATAATCGGGGAATTGGGGCATTATACGGACGGATTGTCAGAGATTTTCTGACAAGCTTCAGGAAAGGTACTCCGCCAGAAGGCTTCGGTCTGGCAGAATGGTGTTTGTCCCGGGGCATGGTTCTGCAGGGATGTCTTTACGCCAGAAACAGGGCTCTTAAAACCCTTTCAAGCCTGAATCCCGCCAGATCAACGGAAAAGGATTGGGACTGCTTTCTCACGAAGGTAACAGAACTTCCCGAATTGAGCGATCTGGACTTTTCCGGCCCGCTTACTCCCGCCCACATTGGAGTAGCCGGAGAAGTCATCAAAGAAGGCTTTAAGACCCTTCTGTTTCATCGCGATCGACTACGCAATAACCCGGTAAAAGAAGAACTTGCGCAGATATGGTCAAGGGCTATCAGGAACTTCCAGATGAAGAACATCCCCGAAGACTGTAGAAAATTTCTGGAAGAAAACGAGGCAGCTACAAGACGTCTGGCCCGGAAATATGTGAATCTCATCACCTTGATAAAGGGTATGCTCCAGGATACGGAAAGCCGGAGATCAGAAAAATCACCCGGTGAATTTACCGAACTTTGCCGAAAGGCTATAAGAGAGCTGGAAGAGGCTCTGGAGCACTTTACCAAACCTCTGGATTTGAAGGCTACCACCCGGGATCAACGGACATGTCTTCGGGAGTCAGGACGGTAACGGCGAATTTTAGAATTTTCTCGTGATGAGGAGGCATATTGATATTCCATACCCACACGTTAGGATTCCCGGGATCACTTTGAGGTGACTCGGTCATTTCTTCAATTTTCACGGTAATTCGCTCGTCCGTTGCAATGGGCTTTCGCTCCTCGAGGACAAGATCCACAGGATACTCGTGATTGTTTCGTATTATGAACTGCCACTCCCAGCTGTAAGTTTTCTTCTCTTTTATCAGCCCCTCTTTGCCCGTTTCTCTTTTCTTTAATACCAGATCGCCCGTGACCAATCGATCCGGCCCGAAGTAAAAAACCTTTTCCAAACCGTGAAATGAGAAAGGTGCGCTTTTTACGAAAACCCCGTCGAGAAAATAGAGACCATTGCCGCCGGGAAGGGTCACGCTCTCTTTTAACGAAACTTTACCGCGAATAAAAGACCAGGGAGATACGTAAGGTCTGAGAAGGTACTTAAAATCGGTATCCCAGCTGAAGTTTTCTATCATTATACGTTCTCCGGTACCCGCTCTTACGGTTCGCTTTCCCACATGGTAAACTGCAAAACCGGATTTTTTTTCATGTTTTATTCCGGCTTCTGCCGGCAATTCCGTTTTTTCAGGAACTGCCATTAACTTGAAAGACCCGGCCGATCTGGGCGGCAGTTCAAGAGGACGAATATTCCAGGGCGGAAGTTCCGGCGGTTCAAGATTAAAAACGGGTTCCGTGGTGGCCAGCATCAGATCCACGTCCCTCCAGTCAATCCCTGACTTCTGCCATACTTCTGCCAGCCATGTAAGGGTCAGTCTATCACGAGCCGGTTCTCCGTTGATAAGGTAAACTGCCTTCCATCCCGCATCGGAAAACAAAAAACTGTACGCAACCCTTAGTTGTGTTCCCGGTTTTAGGGAGTAATTCGACTTAGAAGAAACTCGACACTTAAACCTCCAGCTCCTGTTAACAGACCCTGCCAGGTTCTCATATGTCTCTTTCAGCCTTTTGAGTTCTCTTTTCTTTAACTCCACATCATGGATTGTTCTTATCCTTGATGCCTGCAACTCTTTTACCCGCTTTCCCGTCTCTTCCATCACGGCAATGAAATTACCCGACGAATCAGCCTTTTGAGCCCATCCCAGCCAGGTATCGATAAGCCTCGAGTTAATATCCGCTTCGGCCTGAAGAAGGTCTATTTCCTTTTCAAGGTCTTTTATCTTTTCTGCCAGGAGTTTAAGGTTTTCCTCATCGCGCTTTTCAAGGAGCTCATAAGAAAGGTCGGTTACGATCAACCCGGACGGCTGTTCGACCTTCAGGCTGAGCGTATCGGGTTTGGTCTGGGGTGGGAGAGTGAGTTCAAAGTAAGGGTCTTTTCCGTCTTCTTCAACTGTAACATAGGCGGTACCCCAGATCGTTGCAGATTGAGGGCTGAGCAGTACTTTTTCAATCCTGATTTCGGCGGCATAAGAGATCAGCACGCCGGAAAGTGTGGAGATCAAAAAAGCAAAAATCCACACGGTCTTTTTTAACCTCATGAGCCGATAACCTTTTTGCTGTAATCGGTATCGATTTGAAGGCCCTCTATATCGGTTGTTCTCTCGCCCCGGCTGGCTTTAATGGCATCGATTCCTCTCTTAACGATAGCCCGGTTTGAGGCATAGAGGATCGCCGTTTCTTCCGTAATTTCACCGCTCCGGTACAGGTCCAAGATGTAGCTGTCAAAGCTCGTCCAACCGAAGGGTTTGCTCTGCTCCATTATATCGTAGAAGGTTTTCCCTTCGGCTTCACCGTGGATTATGGCTTCCCGCACACGAACGTTATTTCCCATGATTTCAAAAGCGGCTATACGACCGCCCCCCACTCGAGGAAGAAGCCTCTGGGAAACAATCCACCTCATGGACTCTGCCAGTCGGAGTCGAATAAGCCTTTCTTCTTCGTATTCAAACATGCCTATGAGACGGCTTATCGTATGGGAGGCGTCAATGGTGTGCAGAGTGGTGAGGACCAGATGGCCCGTTTCTGCTGCATTCAATCCGATTTCCATGGTTTCCCGGTCTCGCATTTCGCCCACGAGGATCACCTTCGGAGCCTGACGAAGTGCGGCCCTCAGGCCGTTGGCGTAGGTATCGAAATCACTCCCCAGTTCCCTCTGGTTAAAGGTGGCTTTTATGGGTTGATGTACGAATTCGATAGGATCTTCGAGTGTCACCACATGTACGGGAAAGTTTCTGTTTATTTCGTGGAGTATAGTCGCGAGGGTTGTCGACTTTCCGCTTCCTGTTGCGCCGGTTACGAAAACTATTCCGTTTTTTTCGAAGGCGATTTTTTTGAGAACCCTGGGGAGATTCATTTCTTCCATAGTGGGAACTCTGGGCGGAAGCTGACGCATGACAATTGAAAGATTACCCTTTTGATAGAAGACGTTAACGCGAAATCTTGCTTTTCCAGGGACGGCATAGGAAAGATCGCAGGAACCCTGGCGCAGGAGATTTTGTAGATTTCTCCGGTTGTTGCCTATAAGGGCAAGCGCTATCATCTCGGTATGATAGGGTAAAAGCTCTTTTATGCCTATTTCCAGAGGGGCCGGCTTTAGAACCCCGTCAACTTCAGCCTGTGGAGGATACCCCACGGTGAAGTTAATATCCGAAAGTGTGGGATATTCGTCCAGGATCTTGGACAGTAATATATCCAGCTCTTCCCGTCTCATGGATCACACCTCCGTAAAGTCGGTAGGCGGTTCGTGCAAATAGGGTCTGAACATTTCTTTGTTGGCACACTTCATATAGGCTTCCTGAGCAGAAATACGACCTGCCTGTAAATGCTCCAGTATGGAGTCATCAAGGGTTTGCATGCCGTATTTTTTCCCCGTCTGAATTGCCGACAGAAGGTGCTGGGTTTTTTTCTCACGAATCATTGCACGAACACCGTGAGTTGCTATCAGGATCTCGCAGGCGGGGACACGCCCGGGCTTATCAATCCTTTTCAGTAGTGTCTGAGACACGACGGCCCTGATAGAATCTGCCAGCATCTGGCGGATGTGTTCCTGTTCATCGGTAGGGAAAACCTCGATAATCCGGTTCACGGTCTTTGAAGCATACTCGGTATGAAGGGTTGAAAAAACAAGATGCCCCGTGGCGGCCGCTTCGATGGCAAGCCTTATGGTCTCCAGGTCTCGCATCTCTCCCACAAGGATTATGTCCGGGTCCTCGCGAAGAGCGGCCCTCAGAGCGGTAGCGAAACTCCTCGTATGAGTTCCCACTTCTCTGTGGTTGATCAGGCAATTTTTGCTCTTGTGAACGAATTCTATGGGGTCTTCAATGGTAATTACGTGATCCTTTCTATGTCTGTTGGCTTCATCTATTATGGCCGCAAGGGTTGTGGATTTTCCACTTCCTGTAGGACCCGTCACCAGTACAAGCCCTCTGGGAAGAAGGGCAAGTCTCTTGATAACCGGTGGAAGTCCAAGCTCTTCTACGGTTTTTATTTCACTGGGTATTACCCTGAACACAGCGCCTATTCCCCTGTTCTGCATAAAGAGATTGGCACGGTATCGACCGAGTCCCGGTATTTCGTAGGCGAAATCTACGTCACCGGTTTCTTCGAATTCCTTTATTTTTTCTTCCGGCGTTATTTCGTAAAGCATTGCCCTAAGATCGTTGTCGTCGAGTACCTTATACTTCACTCTTTCAAGGTCTCCGTGTATTCGCAATGCAGGTGGATGACCCGAAACCATGTGAAGGTCAGAAGCACCCTGCTTATGCATCAGTTCAAAAAAGGCATCAATCCTTGCCATATCCGATCCCCCTTAAGGATTAGCATTCACCATACTCTATAAAACTCCTCATCCGGCAACTTCACACAGGTCAGGTACCTTCCGTAAACCGCTCCCGTGTCAATACCAATCTTGTTATGCATAACCAGCGGTTCCACCACCGGGGTATGACCGAAAACGACCCTTTTTCCGAAATCCTCCATGCTGTAGATAAATTCATGCCTTATCCACAGCATGTCCTCTTCACTCTGGAGATCAAGAGGAATACCCGGCCTGAGTCCTGCGTGAACGAAGATATAATCGTCCGTCTCCACACCCAAATGAAGACTCCTGAGAAACTTCAGATGCTCCTCGGGCACGAAAACCTCGTAGGATCCATCGTCCCGCTCCCGGTATCCGTAGCTCTTAAGGGTTTGTCTTCCGCCGTTCCAGAAATAAACAAGCGGATCGGCTCCAGAGAGAAAGTCCAGAAACATTTGTTCATGATTGCCCTTAAGGCACAGTACCGAAGGATACCGGTTTACAAGCCCCAAGAGAATTTCAATAACCTCCCTGGAGTAGGGTCCTCTGTCGATGTAGTCTCCCAAAAAGATCATCAGATCCTTATCAGGGTCAAAGGTTACAAGATCAAGAAGCTCTTCCAGCAGCGGCGCCATGCCGTGTATGTCGCCCACGGCGTAAATAGAGCGAAAAGATTGACCTCTGAGGTCACAGACCTTCATCAGATTGACCAGAAAAGCGCTGTTCTCCTTTCATCAAGGCGGGTGATCCCCGCATCTTTTGCGTATTTAAGGGCTTTGACGAACTCTTCGACGGTAATTCTCCTGCGAAGCTGAGGATCCCTGTAAGCATTTCCACAGGGTCGGTACTGATCCATAACGTTAACATAGGTATGAGGCGAGATCTCCCTGGCAAGGAAATTCATGATCTCACGAGTCTCTTCCAGACACCCCGGCATTACAAGGTGGCGAACCAGAAGGCCTCTAAGGGCAATGCCGTTTCTGATGGTCAGGTCTCCAACCTGACGGTACATCTCCCGCAAGGCCTCACGAGCTCGCCTCGGATAATCGGGGGCCTGACACCATCTGGCACTACTGTCGGTACTCCAGAATTTAAAATCCGGCATGTATATATCGATTACACCTTCAAGAAGCTTCAGCGCCGGAATCCTTTCGTATCCTCCGCAGTTAAATACAAGAGGTACCGATAATCCCCTTTCTATGGCATGGGGCAGACTTTCCAGAATCTGGGGAACCACATGAGTGGGAGTAACAAAGTTGATGTTGTGACAGCCGTTTCTCTGAAGTTCCAGCATTATTTCGGCAAGCTGGACGGGGGATACGGTGAACCCATCGGCCGTATGGCTTATTTCGTAATTCTGGCAAAAAGTGCACATCAGATTGCAGCCGCAGAAGAAAATAGTTCCCGACCCGTAACGACCTACCAGAGGCGATTCTTCGCCAAAGTGAGGCCCATAGCTTGCCACGACGGCGCTACGCCCTATAAGGCAGAAGCCTCTCTCACCAACCGCTCTGTTCACCCTGCACATCCGGGGACAGAGGGTACATTTTTTCATCCACGCGAGGGCTCTTTCAATCTTCTTTTTCAGGAGCCCTCGCTCGTAAGTTTCTATATAAACCGGTCTCATGCTGAAGCTTTAGGAAGTATTATTAC
The DNA here is from genome assembly GCF_900114975.1 of Thermodesulforhabdus norvegica. Taxonomy (NCBI): domain Bacteria; kingdom Pseudomonadati; phylum Thermodesulfobacteriota; class Syntrophobacteria; order Syntrophobacterales; family Thermodesulforhabdaceae; genus Thermodesulforhabdus; species Thermodesulforhabdus norvegica. Next base: position 12,611 of record NZ_FOUU01000003.1, on the reverse strand, counting down.
CTCAATTTCTCCCCTGAGCCCTTCTGCAAACTCCCGGGCATCCTTTTCAGAACCCACAATGGCACCGTAGTGCATCGGAATGGCCACTTTAGGCCTTATTGCTCTGGCCGCTTCTATCGCTTCACGGGCCGTCATGACATAGGTCCCCGACACAGGCAGAAAAGCCACATCCGTTTTGATACCGCTCATCTCGGGAATATGATCCGTATCTCCGGCATGATAATACCTTACACCGTCCAACTCCACAACAAAAGATAGCATACCTGCATTTTTGGGGTGAAATTGTTTATTCACATTATAGGCCGGATACACCTCTACGACAGCCCCCCTGACCTCCAGTTTATCTCCCGGCTTAACGATCCTGACATCGCCTTTCAATTTTTTTGCCGAGGCCGCATCGGTAACGATTACGGTGTCATCCTTCTGGATTTTTTTAACATCCTCGGGAGAGCAATGATCAAAGTGTTCATGGCTTATGAGAATCAGGTCTGCAGCAGGCAGGCCCTGGGGCAACTCATAGGGATCAAAGTAGACGCGAATACTTCCTTCAATGCATATGGAATCATGACCCAACCATTTTACCCTTTTCTTCAACTCTTCCAGATTCATTTCACTCCTCCTGCCTCTTTACCTGAAAGGGTTATAGCTGTACACTCCCGACGAAGCCTTTTCATGTTAATTTAGAACATTGCGTTTAAAAGTTCAAACATATGGCTCTTCAGTATTTTCTACAAAACATAAAAAACGAAGAGGAACGATGGAGGGTTGTAAACCACACCTTTATCGAAGGTAACCCGCCGTCCTTTGTACCCCTAAAAACCTCCATCGCCGCCGGCGTGTTCCCTCTACTGAAGAGATTCAACATTCATCAATTATACCGCCATCAGCTTGAAGCTCTGAAGGCACTCCGCAAGGGAAAACATCTGGTGGTGTCAACCCCGACCGCAAGTGGAAAGTCGCTAATTTATCAGATCGCCATTGCAGAAAAAATTGTAACAGATCCAGGCGCAAAGGCCCTGCTTATATTTCCCATAAAAGCCCTTAGCCGGGATCAGCTTCAGAGTGCAAGAGAGTTCTTTTCCGGTTTGCTCTCTGAAAAAGCCATAGCGGTCTACGATGGGGACACCGCCGAAAAAGAACGGGCCGAGATAAGGAAGAATACGCCTTCGATTTTAATCACCAACCCCGATATGCTTCACTACGGCCTGCTTCCCTACCATGCGAAGTGGCAGAAGCTATGGCAGGATCTGAAATTCGTCGTAATCGACGAAATGCATTCCTACAGGGGAGTTTTCGGAAGCCATGTATCGCTGATCCTGCGAAGGCTTCGCCGCATATGTAAACTTTACGGATCAAGCCCGCAGTTCCTCTCTCTTTCGGCAACGATAGGTAATCCCCTGGAGCTGGCATCTCAACTAACGGGAATATCCCCCGACGATTTGACACTCGTAGCATCTTCGGCGGCTCCGTCCCCGCCACGGCACATTCTGTTTATCACCACCGATCTGCCCCTTGCCGTGACCGCCGCACTCCTTACGGTTCGCTCCATAAGAAAAGGACTCAAGACCATCGTCTTTACCCGCTCAAGGCGGATGACGGAATTGATTTATCTTACCATAAAACGAAGGTTTCCCGACGTAAGCCGTCTCGTCAGTTCCTACCGTGCCGGTCTGCTGCCCTCTGACAGGCGCTTCATCGAAGAAGCCATAAATTGCGGGAACCTTCGAGGCGTAATTGCAACCAGCGCACTGGAGCTGGGAATCGACATCGGCGACCTGGACGTCTGCATACTCGTGGGCTATCCAGGCACCGTGATGACAACGTGGCAAAGGGCAGGAAGGGTCGGGCGAGGCGGGCAGGAGTCTGCGGTTATATTAATACCTCAGAACGATGCGCTTGATCATTACATTATATCGCATCCTGGCCATGTTCTTTCGGGAGAATACGAGACTGCCGTGGCGGATGTGGCAAATCCGGAGATCCTGAGGGATCATCTTCTCTGTGCTGCTGCCGAAATTCCCATTACCGAAAGGGAAGTAAACGAGAATCCCGGGTGGTTCGATGTTGTAGGCCGACTGAAGGCTCTGGGGTTGCTTCACAGGGGAGAAGAGGGTTCCTATAAGTCAAGGTACCGGTATCCGCATCGGGATGTGGACATAAGGCAGGTGGGTCAATCTTTTACGATTTTTCTGGACACAAAGGGCAAAAAACCCGTGGCGGTGGGCTCAATTGACGGCGTTCGGGTCTTCAAGGAATGCCATCCTGGTGCCGTATACCTTCACCTTGGCGATACCTACATCGTCCGGCATCTCGACATCGAACGACGCAACGTCTGGATTACTCCCTTTGACGGGCCCTATTTCACGGCAGTTACCGTAGAAAAAGAAACGTCTATTCTTGAAATCATCAAATCAAGACCACTTCACAACTTCGTAATCCGTGCAGGAAGGATTCGGGTTACCGAGCAGGTTACAGGCTACGATAAAAAATCCACGGGCACAATGGAAATTATAGACCATGTGGAGCTCGAACTGCCGCCTCAGAGCTACGAAACCGTGGGATTCTGGATAGAAGTGGACGGCTGGATTGAAAAAGTCGTCAGGGACGCAGGACGCCATTTTATGGGCGGACTCCATGCCCTTGAGCATGCCATTATCAGCATGTTTCCGCTCTTTCTTCTTTGCGATAGAAACGACATAGGCGGCATAGCGACCCCCTACCATCCTCAGGTGCAGAAAAGCGCCGTATTCATATATGACGGCTACCCGGGAGGAATCGGGTTATGCCGACGGGCTTTCGACATGATCGAAGACATACTGAAGCGGGTAGAGGATCTGCTTAAGGAGTGCGACTGCACAGAGGGGTGTCCCAGGTGCATACAATCACCCAAGTGTGGATCCGGTAATAAGCCTCTTGACAAGGACGCAGCCCTGCTGATTGTAAGAGCACTCACCGACCCCGACATGCTGGTTGAAAACTCCGAAGCCGAACCCACTTCAAGAGCGACAGAGCCGGTAATACTTCACAGGTCACCGCAAAAATACAACATTGCTTTCTTCGACCTGGAAACTCAAAAGCTTGCTCACGAAGTTGGAGGATGGCACAACTGCCACCTTATGAGAGTCTCTGTTGCCGTTCTCTACGACATGGTCAAGGAACGTTTTCTGGTTTACAGAGAAGATGAAATAGAAGACCTGATAAAGCAGTTTCAGACATACGAACTGATCGTGGGATTTAACATCAAAAGATTTGATTATCGCGTACTCATGCCTTATTCGACGATCGACCTTCAAATATTACCCACCTTCGATATTCTCGAAGAAGTATCACGTGTTCTCGGCTTCCGCCTTAGCCTGGATCACCTCGCAGCTGCCACGCTGGGAAGCGTAAAAAGGGCAAACGGTATTCAGGCGGTAAAATGGTTCAGAGAAGGCAGATGGGAAGAGCTGGTCAGCTATTGCATCCAGGATGTTGCGCTGACGAGAGATTTATTTCTCTTCGGGCTTCGCAACGGACACCTTAAGTTCAGAGGAAAAAGGGGAAGCATGACGAAGATCCCCGTAAACTGGTCTCTGGAGGAACTGCTCGAAACATCGAAGGAAATGCGCAGCAGAAGGAGTGTGCTTCCATGAAGGTTCTGGTACTGCACGGCGTAAACCTTAACATGTTCGGGAAAAGACCGTCTGGTCTCTACGGAAACTGGACCCTCAAGGAAATAGACGAAGCGCTGAGGGAGCTCGGCAGAGAACTGGGCGTTGAGGTTGAATGCTTCCAGAGTAATTCCGAAGCTGAAATAATAGGGCAAATACACAGGGTGCATGTAGAAAAAAGTGCGGACGGTATCCTCATAAACCCCGGTGCCTGGACTCATTACAGTTATGCTCTCAGAGACGCCCTTGAAATGCTTACAATCCCCGTTGTTGAGGTTCACATGTCCAACATACACGCCAGAGAGCCCTTCCGACACGTTTCGGTAATTGCTCCTGTAGCAAAAGGCCAGATAAGCGGTTTCGGGATAAACAGCTATCTTCTCGGTCTCAGAGCCCTCGTGGAAGAAATTCGAAAAACCGGGTCCTGAAACCTTGAAGATTTCCGAGACATTTGGACTCTACCTGAGAAAAAAGATGCTCATTCTGGCGGGGCTGGGTTTTTCTTCAGGCCTCCCTCTGGCCCTTACGGGCTCAACCCTGCAGGCATGGCTCGTAACCGAAGGCGTTGATATAAGGCTGATCGGGGCCTTTTCTCTCGTTTCACTTCCCTACAGCATAAAGGCTCTCTGGTCTCCTGTAATGGACCGGTTCGTACCTCCTTTTATGGGCAGAAGGCGGGGATGGATCCTCATATGCCAGCTACTCCTTGCCTGCTCCCTTATCGCAATGGCCTTCCTTTCTCCTTCGCGCTTTATAACCCTTCTGGCCGTTTTAGCTTTTTTCACGGCATTTTTCAGTGCCAGCCAGGACATTGCCTTTGATGCTTACAGAACCGACGTTGTCAGCGAGAATGAGCAGGGTACCGGAGCGGCGGCGTCCGTAATGGGATATCGCATTGCCATGCTCGTATCGGGAGCCTTCGCCATGGTTCTTTCCGATCACATACCCTGGAAAGCCGTTTACATCTTAATGGGAACGATGATGATTCTTTGCTGTATCCTGACTTTAACCGCACCCGAACCCGCAGAGGCCCAGTCGATTCCCCGTACACTCAAAGATGCAATCTACCTGCCCCTGAAGGATTACTTTTCCCGCCCCAGGGCATTACCCATACTGTTGTTTATCGTCTGCTTCAAACTGGGAGATGCTCTTGCCGGGGCCATGACGACTCCCTTTCTGATGGACCTGGGGTTCTCACGATCCGACATCGGCCTGGTGTACAAGACTCTGGGGCTGGCGAGCACGCTTCTGGGGGCTATGGCCGGCGGCGCCTTAACGGCCCGACTTGGGCTTTACAGGTCTTTATGGATCTTCGCACTGTTTCAGGCCGTCTCTAACTTCTCCTTTGTACTTCTCGCCCTTGTGGGGAAAAGCTACTTTCTGATGATAGGAACGGTTATCTTCGAGAATACAACCGGAGGAATGGGCACCGCTGGATTTATTGCGTACCTCATGAGTCTGTGTAACCCTGCGTTTACGGCCACCCAATATGCTCTCCTTTCCAGCCTGACTGCCGTGACGAGGGTTATGTCGGGAGTACCCAGCGGTTTTATGGTTGCCAGTATGGGCTGGGCAAAGTACTTCCTGGTAACCGTCGCGGGAGCAATACCTGCAATATTGCTTCTTCCTGCCGTTGTACCTCCGGCCGTAGCCGATCACCAGAGAAGATGACGGTTGGCTATCCTGACTCTCTTAAGGCCTGCTTCACGGGCGGCTTCAAAGCATTCTCCGGCCTGTCTTGCCGAAGTGGGCCGGAAATCCTTCATTTCGAACTGAGGCGCAAAGGCGAGCAGGCTGTAGGGGATATCGGGATCAAAACGGGCTATAAACCGGGCTATGTTAAAGACTTCCTCCGCATCCACATAGCCCGGGACAAGAAGAGTACTTGCTATAACGAGAGGGGGTTCCAGGCGTTCTTTTGCCCGTGACGCCAGATAGGCAAAATTTCTGAGAATATGATCGTTATCCACTCCACACAGAGCCATGTGGATCCGGCGATCCCAGGCTTTAAGGTCCACCTTGATGCAGCCACCCGTTTTTTTCGACACCTCAAGCATGTATTTGAGAAACGGTATGGAGGCCATACCGTTGGTTTCCCAGCATATGCGCAATATCCTGGATTGTCTCGCGGCAAGCATCTGATTCACCACTCTTATTGCGTAGGGAAGCTGAGGGGAGGGATCCCCTCCGAAAAAGCAGACGCAACTTGTTCTCGAATCGGGAAGTGATGCAAGAAACTCCACACTCTTCCAGCGGCCCTTAAGAGCTGCGACCTTGAAAGACCAGTTCTGACAGAAAAGGCAATTCAGGTTACAGGCCTCGAAGAAGACGGCAAGATTGTAATAACCCACTTCGGGTCCGGGTTCGTAGGCAAACTCCGGATAACCCGATCCGGTACCTCCGGCACAAACCCAATCGGCAACACAATTTGTGGGAAGGGGATCGAAGTAAGCACTAACGAGAGCCCTTTTATTTCCATCCCTTGAAAATGACTCTTTTGACCCCTTCCGAACCCCGCACCACCCCACATCACCTTCGCCCATCACACATCTGCGGACACAGATTTTGCACTCCCTGCCCCCGTCAGAACAGGGCTTACGGGCCGGAAGGTTAAACCTTTTTCTAGATTCCCTGTGAACCCCTTCAACCAGGCCTCTGGCTTCTTCCCACCTGTTCCGTATGCAATCGGAGCATACCCCTGGAGTTTTACCCACGTTTTGAAATACGGAACCACACAGAGAACATATCAACATAATGCGGAAATACCCCCCGGCCTGTTTTTTAAAAAATGTCAAAAAGGGGCATTAGAAGGGGATGTCTTCATCGGGAGAATCACCATCAGGAAGGGGCGTTAAAGTTTCGGACAGGGTATCGTCCTCGTAGGATCGGGCAGATTCATCGGAAACATCGACAGAAGCGTCTCCTCTGGAGACACCGCTGTCCAGAAACTGAATATCTCTGGCAACCACTTCGGTCGTAAAACGCCTCACTCCCTGTCTGTCTTCCCACTGCTGAGTACGCAGCCGACCTTCTATGTAAACAAGGCGCCCTTTAGAAAGGTAGTTTCCGCAGGTCTCGGCCAGCTTTCCGAAGACGACTATCCTGTGCCACTCGGTTCTATCCTCCCAGTTGCCTTCTCCGACAGGCACCCTCTCTGTGGTCGCTACGTTGAAACGGGCTATGGCCGTCCCGTTGGGAGCAAAACGCAAATCCGGATCGGCTCCGAGTCTACCGACAAGTATCACTTTGTTTATGCCCCTCGTCATAAACCCAATCCTCCTTCACTCACCAAAATCATATCGCCACAATACATCCACACCCGCTCCCCGCTCATCCCCTATCTGGCTCTGGACAGAGAGATGGCGATTTATCCTGTACTCTATTTTTACCTGATCGTTACCCTCATCCTTTATATCCTTCTCATAGGTAACATAAAAATCCGGGGTAATATACTTCCCGACTTCAACGACGCCATGGCCGGACTCGCCCGTGTATATTTCCAGCACGTCGGGCGCAAAGGGCGTATTTCCCAGTACTTCCTTCAGCTTCTGAGCCGCCTTAGACCCTATGAAGAAGGCCGCATTCTGCTGCAGGTTTACGCTCTCCTTTGCAGTGAGATTTCGAGCCGGTCTGTTAAACAGAAGATACGACAGAATATCGACATCACTCATGGCAGGAGAACTGGAAAGTTTCAAAACGGGCTGACTAACTCTTCCCACAACGGAAACCCTTATGACGACATCATCCACGCTCTTTTCTCCGGTGAAATTTATATCCGGATCCGGAGGAACCATCCCTTTAAATCGTACCTCACCCTCCGTAATTTTCAATCTCACACTTTGAAAAGCATACAATCCCCGACGGGCCTCTATTGACCCGTAAATCCTTAACGCTTCGCCACTACGCTTCCTCAAAGAAAGCCTGCCATCGACCTCGGCATCAACACCGAGCCCTTTAACCCGGGCATTGCCCTGAGAAAAATCCACATCGACATCCATACTCATCCTGTCGTATATCCCTCCGGAACTTCCTTCTTCAATAACTTCCGCCTCACCTTCACGGGCCACAATCTCCACGGATCTTACATCTCTCGAGAGCTCACCCTGCAAAGCGTCGAGGTCCATAAAGGCCTTCAGGGCAGTAAATTTGCCCGCAATGCTAATTTCCCTGCCCCGGACTGCCCCATCGGCACTTCCCGATACAACCCCGCTTATGCCGTAAATCTCGGGGATATGTATCTCTCTTAAACGGACACTCAGAGTCACCCCGGCATTTTCCGATCTAAGGGGTACCAGCGCTTTCAACTCAAAGGATCCGTCCAGCAGTCGGCCTTTTATCGCATCGGCTTTGAGCACATTGTCCAGGATTAAAAATTCACCTTCCACCTCACTTACCGAAACCTTTCTTCTGGAAACCAGATAAGCCTCATCGATCCTTACTTTGCCCCAACCCCCTGCGCGAAGATCCTCTAACTTACCGCTGATTGACAAATCGGCGGTAAATCTACCCTTTATTGCCATCGTTTCAGAATACAACATCCCAAGTGCGCCGAGGTCGAATTCCTCAACACGGATTTTACACTCAAGAGAGCGCTCCGGATCCAGTGCAATTAAGCTATTTACAGGCGGTAGCGGAAGAGCCATCTTTCCCGGCGTCTTTTCAGACAAGCTCCTGATCTTTACAGGAACGGAAGCAGAAAGCATCAACCCATTCTGCCAGTAAGGAGCCCTTACTATTGCCGAGGTGTAAACCATATCCCCGCCAACGGTGACATCCAGTTTCATGGCGTCCCAAAAATATTCCTCCGAAGAAATACCTGAAATGCGTAGCGGTCGGATAGATCCTTTTCCCGCTTCAAGACGGGCTTTCAGGTTCACACCACCTTCTTTCAGAGATCCCTTGATCCCACCACTTACCGCCAGGCCTCTGGTCTGAAAACCCACCACAGACACCAGGTCGTCCAGAGGAAACCGATCGAAAAGGGAATTAAAGGATATACTTTTATCGTACCCAATACGCCCTTCAAGTCCTGCACTCCCGTCACCGTGATAAACCTTCAGCCTGCTAACGATTAAGGCTTCGGTCGTTATCCTGAACTCACCCGACGCCCGGTAGTTACCACTCCAGTTCAGGATACCCTTTTCGATAACAATTTCCGGATTCGACCAGATGTGAAAAACATTACCCTCCATGAGAAAATTCCTGCTCCTGTCCAAATTCACCTCGACGTGGAACCCCAGTTCGTCATCCCTTTGCGTCAGCGAAGCTTTAACCATTAGAGGGTCCGAAACTCCTGGAACGGACATGCCGGACGCAGAGATATGAACCGACTTTGCACCTTTTCTGGTAAGTCGGCCCCGCCCCACGATTCTGACTTCTTCGGCACGGTAATCCCCGTAACGGGGCTTTTCGACCAGACCCTTAAAAGATACGTCGGGCGCTTCAACGGTACCTTTTAAGACTGCCTCCCCCGAAAAGGTTCCCTCTACCCGTGCTTCCAGAACCTTCAAAGCGGAGAAGATCTTATCAAGCCTTAGAGACCTTACGTTCACCTTTCCCTCAATATTACCCTCAGCAATAGAGCCTGAAAGCTCTATCTCTTCGTCGTTACGGTAAAGAAAGGCATCGCCGTCAGCAATCCAGCCCTTTAAATCCGATCCGCACCCTTCACCACATCTCCCCGTCAATCGCCCTCCGGTCTTAAATCTTCCAAAATCCGGAAGCTTCATCACCGAAAACCAGTTTAAAGAAAACTCCACACCGGCGGACAATCCGAACTTTTCACCGTACAACAGCGATCCTCTAAACCAGACCCTCCCCTGCGACGCATCAACCGACGCGGGAGAAACGGCAATACCTCCGGGAAAGAACTCAATCCTCACATTCAGAGTTTCAACGCTGGAAAGGATTTCTTTAAAATCCCTTTCAGGCTTAACGGGCCCGCATCTCACATCAACGACGGCGTAATAGTCCTCCCCGCTGCCGTAGTAACCCTTCATTGAAAAAGATCCCGAAGATCGGGCAAAGCCATTAAGATCGTAATGTCCGGACACCGTTAATAAGAAATCGTCGGCGCGATGATTTCTGCTCACGGTAAAAAGGGCATTCATCGAAAAACCGGAAGACGATTCGGCCCGGATAAAGCCTTTGACACCTCCTGAATCAATATCTCCCCCGGCATTGACGGTTAAGGTGCCTGATTTTCTGCCGATTTTTCTCGTGTAAGGATGTTTTAAAGGATCAAAATACATCACATGGAGAGACACCCGGCCGGAGTTATGCTTAAGGCTCCAGAAGCCCTGAAGCTTCCCTGCAAGCAGGTCGGGTATCTCAAGAGAAATCCCATTCACATCTACCCTTTCTTCGTTTGCCCTCAGGGCTCCGTTAAGCCTGATCCTGCCCACCATGGGACTGTTTACGAGCCCTTCCAGCCTGAGCCTTGCGGTGACCTGAGCTTCTCGAAGATAGGGCAATATCTCTCCCGAAAGGCTGCTTATGTGATAGCCGGACATTCCACTACGGAGCACCCCTACCTTCCCATCCTTCAAACGAACATCAGGAAGAAGGGTCAAATATAAGCTCTCTAAAGCCCCACCTTCCCGTTCCGTCCTTTTACCCGACGGTAAGGCAGGCCATATCAGCCTTCCCGTCTCGTCTACTTCCAGAACGACAAAGGGCTCCAGCAGGCTTAGGCTCTGAGGCTTAACAAAGGGAAAAGTTTTTGAAATTGCGAAAGAAAGGATAAGATCCCTGCAGATTGCAAGCTGGCGGCCTTTTTTACCGACGTAAACATTTTCTGCATACAGCTTGCCCCAGGGAGCAAAATACAGGGACCTGGCCGATATGGTCCAGCCGGTGCGCTCCGAAAGCCTTTCCAAAACCAGACTCCACACGCGGTTCTGAACGGCCGGGATACTCAATGCCAGAGTCAGCAAAAACACAGACACCAGTAGCGTCAGGCCGGCATGCTTGAATTTCTTTTTGATACTCGCCATTTTGCACCACCCGTGAAGCCTATTTGTACTCGGCATGTGTTTTCTGGTATATCACGGGCAGGCAAAGGCAGACACGGAAAAAATAACGATTTAGGAAGGAGAATTATCATGAAGGCAATGGTTCTCCGATCCTGTGCACCTGTTGAATCCTTTCCTTTGAAGATGGAAATCCTTCCCGACCCGGAACCCGGCCCGGGAGAAATCCGGGTTAAGGTTGAGGCCTGTGGAATATGCCGGACAGACCTCCACGTTATCGAAGGGGAACTTCCCCCGAGAGATCATCCTGTAATCCCGGGGCATCAGATTGTGGGGAGGGTTGATATGGTCGGGCCCGGCACACAGCGTTTTTCCCGGGGCGATCGGGTAGGAATAGCGTGGCTGAGGCACACCTGCGGTAAGTGCAAGTTCTGCCTGACCGACCGCGAAAACCTTTGCGAAAGCCAGTTATTCACAGGCTATCACGAACCGGGAGGCTATGCCGAGTATGCCCTTGTAAACGAAAACTTTGCCTATCGGGTACCCGAAGAGCTATCCGCCGCCGAAGTGGCTCCACTTCTTTGTGCCGGAATAATAGGATACCGTGCCCTTAAAAGAAGCGGCTGCAAACCCGGAGATTCCATTGCCCTCTTCGGCTTCGGATCTTCTGCCCACATCGTGATGCAGATATTGAACTTCTGGAAATGCCGTGTTTTTGTGGTATCCAGAGGTTCGAAGCACCAGGAACTGGCAAGAACCATGGGAGCGTACTGGGTAGGATCGTCCGCAAAGGAGATTCCGGAGAAGGTTTCATCGGCCATTATCTTTGCGCCGGCAGGTCACCTGGTAAAAGATGCCCTGGAATGCCTTGAAAAAGGCGGAACCCTTTCACTTGCGGGCATTTACATGACTCCAATACCCGGGTTAGATTACGAACGGCATCTTTTTTACGAAAAGAACATACACAGCGTTACGGCAAACACCAGAAAAGATGGAGAAGAGTTGCTGGTGCTGGCCGGGCAGATTCCCATAAAACCCCATATCCAGACCTATCCTTTTGAAAAGGCCAACGAAGCTCTTTGTGATCTTAAAGCTGACAGAATTCAAGGTTCAGGAGTGCTGGTTATGTCATCTTAGGCTGGAAACCGAACTGTCCTTCACTGTTGATCGGAACCTTAAAGGAATGTCACACAGGCTACTGCAGATCATTCGGAAACAAGTCCTCAATAAAAAAGGGACCCCCTTTTAACAAAGCTGGTAACAGGAGAATTAAAGGGCAGAAACTCAAGTTTTATGCTGCCCTTGCTCTCCACCGTTAAGATGGTTCTGGGCCAAATTTATACCCAGTTCAAGGGCCTTGCGGTTAAGTTCTTCCGTTCCGGGAGGGACGCGGTTCAAAAGGGCGGCTTCCAGGCTTTTGAGCGACACCGCACCGGTCAACGTTACGAGGGCTCCCAGGGCAACCACGTTTGCAACCATTTCCTTCTGCAACTCCCTGCGTGCCGCAGCCGTAAAAGGCAACCCTATCGCCTTCGTCGTCGGTACATGCTTGACAAAGGTGCTGTCCACAATCAGCATTCCACCCGGCTTAAGGTCGTAAAAATAGGCATCACAGGACTTCTGATTCATGGCAAGCAAAACATCCGGCTTGATCGCCTTCGGATAATCTATCTCCTCATCACTTATGACCACTTCCGACTTGCTGGCACCGCCTCTGGCCTCCGGCCCGTAGCTCTGAGTCTGACAAACATACTTCCCGTCGTAAATCCCTGCCGCCTCGGCCAGAATTATGCCAGCCAAAATAAGCCCCTGACCACCGGAGCCGCTAAGCCTCAGCTCATACCTGTATGGCATCTACACCTCCTCAACTAGGCCCTCTTCAGAAATCTCTGCCTCGCCTCTTCCCGGATCTTCTCATACTCCTGCGTGTAGATGGGTAGTTCCCTGTCCACCAGAACCCCTATGGTTATCCTGCCTTCAAGCTCCTCCG
>NZ_FOUU01000002.1:447847-540206 GCF_900114975.1 Thermodesulforhabdus norvegica | reverse complement strand
AACCCGAAGGCCTTCCTCACCCACGCGGCGTCGCTGCGTCAGCCTTGCGGCCATTGCGCAATATCCCTCACTGCTGCCTCCCGTAGGAGTCTGGCCCGTGTTCCAGTGCCAGTGTGGCCGACCACCCTCTCAGGCCGGCTACCCGTCGTAGCCTTGGTAGGCCATTACCCCACCAACTAGCTGATAGGACGCGAGCCCATCCCAGTGCAGGAGCTTCTCCGAGAGGCCCCCTTTCCCTACCCAGATCACCTCCAGGTAGGCTCATCCGGTATTAGCCCCACTTTCGCAGGGTTATCCCAGACACCAGGGTAGGTCACTCACGCGTTACTCACCCGTGCGCCACTTTACTCGGCCAAGCTTTCACCCAGCCTTTCTCGTGCGACTTGCATGTGTTAGGCACGCCGCCAGCGTTCACTCTGAGCCAGGATCAAACTCTCCAGTTAAACCACTACACTACCTCAATTCCTCTCACCCGCTCAGTGCCGCTATCCAGTTTTCAAAGATCGAACCCTTCCAAAACCCATCCTATCTATAACAAACCACAAACACCATGTCAACCAACTCAAACAACTCACATCACCAAAAAAGCGAACGCCTATCTACCAGATCCCCTCTGGCCAGGTCAAGCGTTTTTTGCAAAAAAATTATTTTTTCGAAGATCCATTGTGAGCCCTGGCAAGGGCCAGTGCCTTTACATACTCATCGTCCATAAGCTTTACATATTCATCGCATAAGCTTCTGAACCTCGCCATATGGGACCTGGGGACTGAAGTTACATGAGGCCACTTTGTTTTCAGGAAATTTACAGGTTTTCCATTCACATAAAACCGAAAATCGAGATGTGGCCCCGTGGCCAATCCCGTAGAACCAACATATCCTATCAACTCACCTCTTTTTACCTTTTTCCCCGCCCTGATTCCTCTGGCAAATCTGGAAAGATGCCCATAGGTTGTTTTGTAGCCATGACCATGCCTTATTTCTACGTACTTTCCGTATCCACCCTTCCACCCTGCGAAGGTTACCACCCCGTCTCCCAAAGCGCTTACCGGGGTACCCGCAGGAGCCGCATAATCAATTCCGTAATGAGGTCGGTATATCTTAAGTATTGGATGGAAGCGCCTGGCAGTAAAATAAGAAGAAATACGACGATACTGCAACGGGGCTTTCAGAAAAAAGCGTTCCTTTGAATTACCATTCCTGTCGTAATAGCCTTCTCCCTTTCCCGGAACATTAAAATAAAATGCTTCAAAGCTTTCCCCTTGAACAACCATCCTGGCAGCCAGTATCCTTGAGTCGCGTTCCCTGCCATTACGAACCTCTTTTTCGAGGAGTATTACGAAGATATCTCCCCTTCTGAGATCCGTGTTGAAATCCACGTCAGAGGAGAAAATATCTGACAGATCAAGAATCACACCGGGATGCAAACCCGCCTTTATCCCCGCCGTGTACATATTTTCATCGATAACACCAGAGACAACTTCGCGGATTTTCAGAACCGGATAATTAATGTCGTAAAAGGTCCACTTACCGGCACTTTTACCAAAGAGGTACACATTACCACCGCTCAGCAACTCCACCCTGTCCACCAGGGCGGTCTTTTCTTGAACAACAATTTTCAGGCAATCACCCGGTTTAGGGGAATAAAAATCCTGTAGCCGTTCAAGGCAGGAGATATTCTTTTTTAGTATTCCAAGTTCTTTGAAAATCGTCCAGAGAGTGTCTCCCCTCTTCACAGTCCTGGTGAGAGTTCTGTGGGAATCATAGTAGTTTTTGATATATTCAATCCGATCGGGATATCGGAAGTTTAAAGCCGCCCATGAAGTGTTACCGATGAGACAAAAAGATAACACAACGAGTATCCCAAAAAAGACCTTCCTCGTCATTTGCCATCCCCAAGTTCTATTTAACGACCAATTTCTTCAGCTCTTCCAGGCTTTCCCGAGCACGTTTCAAAATATCTTCAAACACATCAGAACGATGAGGGTCTACATAGCCGCAACCTCCATCGGCAAGCTTATCAAATACGGGCTGGGTTTCCAGAAACTCGATGAGTTCTTCCAGTACGGCAAGGGATTCCTCCATATTTTCCATCGCCTCAACTCCCATCATGCACCGTGAAAACTCAGGGACTTAAAGACTATATTGCCAAACCATCTGGATTTCTTATAAAAGAAACCTTTCTCATAGATCAAGCTTAAAGTCGAGTACCTGGAGGCTATGTCATGTACCTAATAGACACTCATGCACACCTGGATATGCCCGAGCTGTTTCCACAGCTAACCGATGTTTTAGATCGTGCGAAAAAAAATAACCTAATTCACATAGTAACGGTGGGGATCAACCTGGAGAGCAGTCACCGGGCAGCGGACATTGCCGAAACCCATTCCTTTGTTTCAGCCACCGCTGGAATCCATCCTCACGGTGCCCACGACCTGTCACAGGAGGAACAGGAACAGCTTGTGGCGTTACTTGAAAAACCCCGTGTAGTAGCCCTTGGTGAAACGGGTCTTGACTTTTACAGAAATTACAGCCCTCGAGATGATCAAATCCGCTGTTTCGGCCAGCAACTCGACATAGCCGTAGCAGCCGGGAAACCCGTAGTTTTTCACATCAGAGAAGCCTTTCAAAAGTTTTTCGAGATTCTGCGCCCTTACACAGGAAGGATAAAAGCGGGAATAGTGCACTGCTTTTCCGGAGATTGGCCCGTTGCTCGCAGATGCCTTGACATGGGGTTGTATTTATCAATCCCGGGCGTGGTCACCTACCCCAAGGCTGTAGCCCTTCAGGAGGTCGTAAAAAAGGCCCCTCTGGAGAGGCTTCTTGTGGAAACAGACGCTCCTTTTCTTACACCTGCGCCCTTTAGAGGTAAGGTCAACGAACCTGCCTATGTAGTTCACACGGCACGCAAGATAGCGGAATTGCGCAAGGAAGACTTCGAGAAGGTGGCGCACATAACAACCGAAAATGCCATGGATGTCTTCAAATTAGGGATTCGTTCGGAGAAGTAAACATGTACATTAACACTATGCCCATTATTCTGGCTTCCGCATCCCCTCGCCGAAAGCTCCTGCTCGAACAGGTGGGAATAGTGCCTAAGGTAATCCCGAGTCCCGTGGAGGAAGAAGGTTTTTTAAAAGATATCGACAACCCATCCAGGATTGTTGAGTCCCTGGCGAGGGCAAAGGCCCAATGGGTCATTGACCGTACAACATTGCCACGGGTTGCCGTGTTGGCCGCCGACACTGTCGTTACGTTAGAGGGAAAACTCCTGGGCAAACCGGCTGATGCAGGAGAAGCCAGGGCGATGCTTTCCAGCCTTAGCGGTTCGGTTCACCAGGTCTGGACGGGAGTATGTGTAGCCGTAAAATCGAGAAAACTCGAGATGCGCACATGGTCATGCTGTACCGAAGTGGAATTCCGCAAAATATCCGGGGAAGAAATAGACGCATACGTGCTCACAGGAGAGCCCTTTGACAAAGCCGGTGGATATGGCATTCAGGGGATGGCCTCGGGCTTTGTAAGAACCGTAAGGGGATCCTATACAAATGTTGTGGGATTACCTCTTGCAGAAACAATTCAGACCCTTATTGAACTTGAGGTTATTCGCCCAGGCACAACGCAAAGCCTAACTACTCAGAGTTCCCTGTAACGGACTTATGAAGTGGGAATGCCTCACAGAGCTCTTTCACCTTTTGCCTTATTCTGACAATACGAACCTCGTCGTTACGGAACATTAGAGCCTCATCGATCAGCGATGCAACTTCTTTCATTTCTTCCGGTCCCATGCCCCGTGTCGTTACGGCCGGGGTACCAATTCTGATTCCGCTGGTTACACCGGGCTTCTGAGGATCGAAGGGTATGGAATTTTTATTTACAGTTATCCCTGCACGGTCGAGAATTTCTTCGGCCTCTTTTCCAGTAATCCCTTTATTTCGCAGGTCTATTAAAATCAGATGATTATCCGTGCCGCCCGAAACAAGGCGATAGCCCTTATCAACGAGTGCCGCGGCAAGAGCTCTGCTGTTTTCAAGAATCCTCCGCTGGTATTCTTTGAACTCCGGGGTCATTGCTTCTTTAAACGCGACGGCCTTTGCCGCGATTACGTGCATAAGAGGACCACCCTGGATACCGGGAAAGAGCTGGCTGTCGAGAAGCCTGGCGTACCTTTCGTGAGAAAGGATCAATCCACCGCGAGGCCCCCGAAGGGTTTTATGGGTCGTTGATGTAACCACATCGGCGTAAGGTACGGGATTTGGATGGAGTCCTGCAGAAACCAGACCGGCAATGTGGGCCATATCCACCATGAGATATGCACCTACTCTATCACACACGGAACGGAAGGCTTCGAAATCTATAATTCGGGGATATGCACTGGCTCCCGCTATTATAAGCCTCGGCTTATGCTCCAGAGCCAGTTTTTCCAGCGTATCATAGTCTATCGTCTCAGTATCGGGTCTTACACCGTAAGAAACCACGCGATAGAGCCTACCGGAAAAGCTTACAGGGCTCCCGTGGGTGAGATGTCCTCCCTGGCTCAGGTCCATACCCATGATGGTGTCACCCGGCTTGAGCAGAGCGAAATAAACGGCCATGTTTGCCTGAGAACCCGAATGGGGCTGAACATTGGCGTATTCGGCTCCGAACAGCTTCTTGGCCCTTTCGATGGCAAGGGTTTCAGCTATGTCCACGAACTCGCATCCGCCGTAATATCGGCGTCCGGGATAGCCTTCCGCATATTTGTTGGTAAGAACAGAACCCTGAGCTTCCCTTACGGCACTGCTAACAAAGTTCTCACTCGCAATTAGTTCGAGCTTCGACCTCTGGCGCTCTTCCTCTTTCTTCAGCACCTCATAAATTTCGGGATCGATAACCGCCAAAGAATTCATCCGTAATTTCGCTCCATTACAGAAGTAAGTTCGTTCAAAAATCAGCTTTATACCACTATTCTGAAAGTTTACAAATTGTAATCATAAATTGTAATCATCAAGTAGCCTAATTCGCCTTTCATGGCGATGGCCTTCAAAGGATTCCTGCATCCAGACCCTAACTATCTCCAGAGCCATATCTTCTCCCGTAAAGCGCTCTCCCAGACATAAGACATTGGAATTGTTATGTCTCCTGCTCATTGCCGCAGTAAACGGTTCTATGGCGTTCACAGCTCGAATGCCTTTTATACGGTTTGCCGCCATACACATACCGATACCGCTTCCGCATACCAGGATTCCCCGCTCGGCGGCTCCTTCGATAATCTTTTTTGCCACCTTAAATGCGAATTCCGGGTAATCCACGGGGTCTCTTGAAAAAGTCCCCACATCCAGAACTTCATGGCCCTGCTCCGTCAAGCAGGCCTTGATTCTCTCTTTAAGACCGAATCCAGCATGATCCGAACCCAGGGCTATTTTCATACGGTAATGTTCCCTCCCTACGGGCAATCAGCCCTCAGAGAATTCTTTCATGACGATGGTAGCGTTGGTACCACCGAAGCCGAAGGAATTGGAAATGGCAACCTTCACGTCGGCTTTTCGTGCCACATTGGGAACATAGTCAAGATCGCATTCCGGGTCGGGATATTCGTAATTTATGGTGGGAGGAATGATTTTGTTTTTAATGGTGAGGGCCGTGTATGCTGCTTCGACGCCTCCGGCTCCGCCCAGCAGGTGTCCCGTCATGGACTTGGTGGAGCTCACTGCCAGCCGGTAGGCATGTTCTCCAAAAACCGTCTTAATTGCCATGGTTTCATACTTATCGTTAAGATCGGTAGAGGTGCCGTGGGCATTTATGTAGTCAACGCTTTCCGGGTCTATTCCCGCATCGTCCAGAGCCATTTTCATGCACCTTGCCGCTCCTTCTCCTTCAGGAGCCGGAGCCGTCATGTGATAGGCATCTCCCGTAAGCCCGAAGCCGCAGATTTCGGCATAAATCCTTGCTCCACGCTCAAGAGCCCGTTCCCGTGTTTCCAGAATCAGCACGGCAGCCCCTTCACCCAGGACAAATCCATCCCGTTCACGATCGAATGGTCTTGATGCCTTTTCCGGGGCATCGTTTCTCGTGGACAGAGCCCTCATAGCATTGAATCCAGCCACACACATGGGCGTAATGGTGGATTCTACTCCTCCTGTAAAGGCAACATCGATTATACCGTCCCGGATCATGTGAAAGGCAAGACCAACTGCATGAGTACCTGCGGCACAGGCAGTCTGGATGGAAAGATTGGGTCCTTTTGCATTATGTTGAATGGAAATCAGACCGGGAGCCATATTCCCTATAAGCATCGGGATGAAGAAAGGGCTGATCCTCCGGGGCCCTTTTTCCAGCATAATCTTGTGGGTCTCTTCTATGGTGGTGAGACCTCCAAGGCCACATCCCATTATAACCCCAACTCTGGGGGACAGCTCATCGGATATGGATATATTGGCATCTTCTGCTGCAAGGCGGGCGGCTGCCAGAGAATATTGCAAAAAAATGTCCATGTTTTTCAGGTTTTTCTTCGGAATGAAATCCTCTCCTCTGAAATTCTTAACTTCACCCGCGAATTTCGTAGCAAAATCGCTGGCGTCAAACCGCGTAATAGGCCCTATACCAGAACGTCCGGCAACGAGAGCCTGCCAGTTTTCTTCCACGCCTATACCAAGGGGCGTAACAAGCCCTATTCCCGTGACCACAACCCTTCTGGGTTCCCTCCTCTTAACCATCACCGGTTCTTCCCCCTGTTACATGAACATTCCACCGTTAACGTGGATCACCTGTCCTGTTATGTAAGCCGCTTCATCGGATGCAAGAAACCTGACCGCTGCTGCAACGTCTTCGGGCGTTCCGGTTCGCCCCATGGGGATTTGAGAAAGTAGATTTTTTTTCATATCATCCGGTAGCTCCGCCGTCATGTCCGTTTCTATGTAACCGGGAGCAACGGCATTTACCGTTATATTCCTGGATGCAAGTTCTCTGGCCAGAGATTTGGTAAACCCAACTATGCCGGCCTTCGCTGCGGCATAATTTGCCTGTCCGGCATTTCCGATAAATCCTATAACCGAGGTTATGTTGATAATCCTTCCCCATTTTTTTCTGAGCATGGGCTTAATGACGGCCTGAGAACAGAAAAACACACTGTTCAAGTTGGTTCTTATTACGGCGTGCCATTCATCGGGCTTCATTAACACCGTCAAATTGTCGGCCGTAATGCCGGCATTATTCACGAGGACATCAACCCGCCCGCACTGTTCCAGGATTGCCCTGAAACCTTCTTTTACTTCCTCTTCCTTTGAGACATCAAAGGGAAACAAATAGGCTTTTCGACCTATTTTTTCGATTTCCCCGGCTACCTCTTTCGCCCTGTCCTTATTGCTTCTAAAGTTTATGACGACATCCATTCCCGCCTTTGCAAGACCAAGCGCCACGGCTCTGCCAATCCCCCGGCTTCCTCCCGTAACCACAGCAACACGGGTCTCGCTCATTATTCCTTACGCCTCCTCTCCCCGCTCCTTCTTTATCTTTTTGATAAAGGCCGGAACGAATTCGAACAAATCGGCCACGACGCCGCAATGACATACTTCAAAGATCGGAGCTTCGGGGTCTTTGTTTACAGCCACTATCACCTGAGATCCCTGCATACCCACAATATGCTGTATCGCTCCGGAAATACCAACGGCCATGTACAGTATGGGGGCAACGGTGCGGCCGGTCTGCCCAACCTGCTGTGACGGATCGGCGAAACCAGCTTCTACGGCTCCTCGACTTGCCCCAACAGCCCCGTTAAGTAGCTCCGCCAGTTCGTAGAGCATGTTAAAGTTTTCCTTGCGCCGCAAACCACGGCCTCCTGAAATTACCACATCTGACTCCACAAGAGATGCCGAGGGGCCTTTCAAAACCCGTTCCTCCAGTACTTCAATACGGGATTTGAAAAATTCTCCCGGAAGTTCAACCGATTCCACAACACCTTTCGCCACTTCGGATGCTCTTTCTGCCTTCATAACCTTGGGGCGCACTGTTGCAATCTGCGGACGGGTATTGGGACAGAGTATTGACGCCATTATGTTACCACCGAAGGCGGGGCGGGTTTGTACAAGCAGTCCCTCGTCGTTAATGTCAAGTTCCGTACAGTCGGCGGTCAGGCCTGTTTTCAGCAAGGCCGCTACTCTGGGAATGAAGGAGCGACCCGTTGAAGTACCACCGGCAAGGAGAATCTCGGGTTTGTAGCGCCTTACCAGTTCTGCCAGCACGTTACCGTACACATCGTCTCTGAAGTACTGCAACTCCGGATGATCAACCACATAGACTATTTCGGCACCATATTCGAAAAGCCTCTCTTCAAGGCCTTTTAATTGATAACCGAGCAATACCGCCCCCAGTGGGACTCCCTTTTTACGGGCAAGTTTCCTTCCCGTCGTGAGGAGTTCATAGGTCACTCGATGTATTTCTCCGTGCCGCCATTCGGCAAAAACCCAGATGCCTCGATACTCGTCAATACCTTCTCTTGCCCCTTTTCCAACCTCCGGTAAGCTTATGGCCTCTTCCGGGCACGTATCAACACAGATGCCACAAAGAGTACAATCATCCGAAACTTCGGCATATTCCTCGCCAACCGATATGGCTTCTACAGGGCAGACCTGAGCGCATTCGCCACAGGCCGTGCATCGCCGCTTATCGATTATAGCCTTCATAACCCCGGTATCCTCTTGCTTTTAAGCCATTCATAGAGCTGTTCAACCTGTTGCTCAATCGACCCTTCGAGGATAATTCGATCTCCTTTTCTCTCCGGACTGAAAACCCTTATAACCTGCGTAAAGGACCCTCTGAGGCCCACATCGTCTTCCTTCAAATTGAGATCCTGAGGACCCCATACGGGGATTTCATACCTTCTTGCCCTCAAGGTTGCCCGATAGGAGCGCGGGCGGGGATTGCCAACATCTTTGAGAACGGTAATCAGGGCGGGTAAAGGTAGCTTCCAGACGGCCATGCCTTCATCGGTCTGACGGACTACCTTGAGATGTCCTCCATCAAGGGGTTCAAAACCTTTCACACAGGTTGCGTAAGGAATATCCAGAATGGTAGCCAGCTCCGGGCCGACCTGTGCGGTATCGCCGTCAACGGCCTGTTTCCCACATATAACCAGATCTACCGGCCCCAGTTTTCTTATGGCTGCCGCAAGAGTATAGGAAGTCGCCCACGTGTCGGCACCTGCAAAGGCCCTATGGCTCAACAGCACTGCATCATCGACACCTCTCGAAAGAGCCTCTATAAGCACATCTTTTGCCTGAGGAGGGCCCATTGTAACGGCGGTTATTCTAATTTCGGGGTTGTGATCTTTGAGCCTTAAGGCAGCTTCCAGGGCAAAGTAGTCGAAGGGATTCAACATGGAAGCTACACCCTGGCGAACGAGGGTATTGGTCTCCGGATCTATACGCACATTCTGTGTTTCCGGCACCTGTTTGATGCACACAACTATATGCATGGCACAACCCTTCTTTTAAATCAGGGATTCTTTCTTGCGACCGTATTCTTTGTTCAATTCCTGTCCGATTATGTTCCGCTGTATTTCGTTCGTTCCTTCGTAAATCTGAAGTATTTTCGCATCCCTCAGCAATTTCTCCGTCGGGTAATCTCTCATGTAACCATACCCGCCGAGAATCTGAACGGCCTCGAGGGCAACTTCGACGGCAACATCGCTGGCAAAGACCTTGCACATTGCCGCAATTTTGCTGGCATCCCTGGGATCGGTATCCAGATATCGAGCTGCAGAATATATCAGAGCCCTGGCAGCTTCCAGCTTTGTAGCCATGTTGGCTATTTTATGCTGAATGGCCTGAAAGGATACAATGGGTTTTCCGAACTGAACTCGTTTCCTGGCATATTCAACCGCTATATCCAGGGCTTCCTGAGCAAGCCCCAGGCCCAGGGCACCGATCCCCGGACGGGACTTGTCGAAGGTCTTCATAGCTATGATGAACCCCATACCCTCACGGCCAATGAGCCGATCTTTTGGAATACGGCACTCGTTGAAGACAAGCTCCCGAGTTGCAGAAGCCCTGATGCCTAACTTCTTCTCTTTCTTACCGAAGGTAAAACCAGGATCCCCTTTCTCCACAACAAAACAGCTCGCACCACGCGGGCCTTTGGTGGGGTCGGTTACGGCAAAAACGGAGTATATGTCCGCTTCCCCGCCGTTGGTAATCCACTGTTTCGTTCCCGTGATGATGTATTCGTCCCCTACACGAACGGCCCGGGTCCTTATGGCAGAAACGTCACTGCCGGCACCCGGTTCAGTCAGGGCAAAGGCGGCAAGCTTTTTCCCTGATGCGATTTCAGGAAGATATTTCTTTTTAAGTTCATGGCTGCCGAAAAGCAAAATGGGATAGGCCCCCAGGCCGCTGGCCGCAAAGCTTGTTGCTATGCCGATGCAGCCTCTGGCAAGCTGTTCAACAACGAGGCAATTTTCGAAAATACCGCCGCCAAGGCCACCGTACTCTTCGGGAATACAAACGCCGAAAAGGTCGGTTTTCGCCAGAACCTTTAAAACCTCCCAGGGAAACTCTTCCGCCTCATCCAGCTCTGCTCTGACCGGTCGTATGTAATCCCGCGTTACCTCGTAAGCGATTTCCTGCAAAATTTTTTGTTCTTCCGTGAGAAAATAATCCACCTTCCCGCCTCCTCAAGGCCCGTAAACCCCGAAAACCCGTGAACTCAAGCGAAGGTCGGTCACATCGCAAAGCCAAAACATTTCATCACAGCCCTTGCCGAAATAAACAAGACATCTCGGGCTTAAAGGAACTTTGATGTTTTTTTAACAATAGCTTCCGCCATCACCCACGGCGGGAGACAAAAAACTATTAGACTAAAACACGGCCAATCTCAACACCCATACGCACCTTAACGAAAGCCGGTGTTGAAGAAAGCTACTCTTCTTCAATCTTCAGCACATCTCTACCTCTATAAGTTCCACAGTTCGGGCATACCCTGTGGGGTAATTTGGGGCTCTTGCACCTGGGACAGAGATAAAGGGCCGGCGCAGAAATGGCATCATGAGACCGCCTGTTGTTCCTTCTAGATCTGGATGTTCTCCTTTTTGGTACCGCCATAGCATAATCTCCTTTCCGTTCTAAAAAATATCTCAGGACGAAAAAGAATCCCTCAGTTCTTTCAAAGTCTCGAAAGGCGAAAACTCCATTCTTTTACACGAACATGTCTGGATATTCAAATTTTTCCCGCACACGGGACACAGACCCTTACAGTCTTCGCTACAGAGAAGCACCTGAGGGAGGCTGAGAAATATTTCCTCGGCTACGAGAAGATCCACATCTATTTCGTCGCCGTCAAAAAATTCCCACAGGAGGTCCTCCTCGCTCAGCTCCACTTCATCCTCTTTCAAATATGTGGGCTTCCTCTGTAGAAAAGTTTCTACAGATATTTCCAGAGGAAAGGAAAAGGACTCAAGGCAGCGGTGACACACCATGTTCAGTTTCCCACGAATACTTCCCGTAACGTGAACCTGAGAAGCCTTCCTGAACAGATAAATCTCCACACTCAGAGGATCGGGAATGGCAATTCCATGGGGATCTTTTGGAGCCAGGAATGACTGGATTGATTCCTGTCCCCATAAAAAAACAAGCTGCTTACCTTCTTTCGGTATATCTTCCAGTTTGATGCGCATCATTTTTATCTCCAAAATTTTAGACTGGCGGCATGAGTATAAAGAGGCGCAAAGGTCTGTCAAGCCTGTAAAAAGCCAATGTTGGAATGATCTGTTCTAACGGACTTTGTTAATGATTCTCCTTTTTTTATGCTCATCGAGGAACTTCTTAATTGCCTCAGCAATAGACCCACCATGCCCGACGTAGAAGTGGTCTGCTCCTTCCACCATGAGCTTTTCAACATTTTCAGTTACATCCCCGATCCATTTTGCAAGAGACGGGGGTGAGCAGTAGGGATCTTTTGATCCGAAAAGAACCAGAGTCGGAAAAGAGGGTTCTGAAAAACCCGGAAACGCCATGAAATCGACGGGGGGCGACACAAGTACCATCCCCGCCCAGTCTTTCACACGATCCATTATCCTTGCAAGCACCCAGGCTCCAAAAGAATATCCTGCAGCCCATATTTCCCCAACTCCTCTGTTCTTAAGGAATCTATAGCAGGCAAGAACATCAAGCTCTTCCCCAGATCCTCCGGAATACACGCCCGTACTCATGCCCACACCACGAAAATTGAACCTCAGAGTGCTAAAACCACAAGACAGGAAGGCATCCTCTATCGCCAGCACCACATTGTTGTCCATGTCTCCACCGTAAAGTGGATGGGGGTGGCATATTAGAACGGCTTCCAGGGGAGATCCGACACGGAAGGAGGCTTCAAGTCGGACTCCATCATCCACACTTACGAAGATTCTGGAATTACAGGATCCCATTTAAATCACCTCGAAGAGGGCTGATAGGTTTCATTATGAAACATAAGCGAACCCCACATAGGGCAAAAACTTCAATACCTTTTAAAGAAATCCCAGTCAATGCAATAAGTTATTCCCACTGGAACAATTCTTGATTTTCACCCCAATGGAGGCAGCGGAGATGGAGGACAGGATTCTTGCGGTAATAAACGGAAAAGAACTTCTTAGGGAGACTCTCGTAAGGGCCTGTGAGTTTGCCGCCAGAACATCGGCGGCGGTGCTTGTGCTTGTGGTTCTGCAGGAAGATTCAGATTGCCTTCTGGAATCGGAAATTCGGTCCAGGATTGAGCCTTTAATTGACGAGCAGCGCCTTAACGGGATCAACGTCGAATACTTTATTGTCTGGGGTGACGTTAGAAGGGAGGTGATACGTTTCATTGTGGAACATAACGTGAATTCAGTGGTGTGGCCTTTTGTGGAAAACGAAGAAATTCTGTCTGCCGCCGTGCAGGTTCAGCGTGTTACAGGCTGTAGAGTTGAATTTGTGCGTTCCAGAATGAAACAATAAAATCTTCCTGAGAGGTGTAACGATGGGTCTTTACATGTACTTACCCATAGCCGGGAATGCCATCAATGTTATTCTGGTACTGGGTCTGGGCTTAATAGTTGGGTTGCTGTCCGGGATTTTCGGAGTGGGAGGCGGATTTTTAATGACGCCTCTTCTTATTATGATCGGCATTCCCCCAACGGTCGCAGCCGCTTCCGATTCTAATCAGATAGTTGGGGCTTCGACCTCAGGCACATTGGCCCACTTCAGGCTCGGCAATGTGGATTTCAAAATGGGATCTCTTCTTCTCATAGGCGGAATACTGGGTGGAACCCTCGGAGTGCAGGTCATCAAAATATTACGTCACCTGGGAAATGCCGACTTTCTGATAAAGATAACCTACGTCATTATGCTCGGATTTATCGGAACCTATATGTTTCAGGACAGTCTCAAAGCAATGAGAAAGCCTGCACCGTCCATGGTCACCACCCCCTCAAAACCCTCAAGATCCCGTTACGCTGAGCTGATCAGGAAGTTACCCTGGCAGGTTCATTTTGAAAAATCAGGAGTCACACACTCAGTCCTGCTTCCATTGGGTCTCGGAACCTTTGTGGGAATCCTTGCAGCTATTATGGGCGTTGGTGGTGGATTTATCATGGTTCCGGTCATGGTTTACCTGCTCAGGATGCCCATGCATGTGGTAGTGGGTACAAGCCTGTTTCAAATACTTTTTACCTGCGTGAACGTTACCATCATGCAGGCTTATCTCAATCATACGGTTGATTTTATGCTGGCTCTATTCCTCCTGCTGGGATCAACGGTGGGGGCACAGTTCGGCGCCCGAATAAGTAAGCGCCTTAGGGGAGAGCAGTTAAAGATCTTCCTTGCAATCCTCGTTCTTCTCGTGATGGTGAAAATGTTGCTGGGACTTCTGCTGCCACCGGACATCATGCTTGCTTACAAAGGAGGACACTAAATGGTTCGAAAAATCAGACAGGCCGTCTTTCTGTGTATTTTTCTCCCCTTTCTTTTCGGGGGGAGTGTGCAAGCCCTGGAAAATTTCACGGTAACGCCCGAAATAATCAATATAGATGCTTTTTATCACGGCACTTATATAGCCGTATCGGGTTACGTTCCCGAGGATGCCAATGTTGCCGTAAGATTCATAGGTTCGCCACAGGAGTTCCATCTTAAAAGAAAAGGGAAAATCTTTGGACTTTTATGGATGAACATGGACACGGTCACTTTTAAGGGCGCTCCGGGCACCGTTATAGTTTATGCGTCAAGTGCTGAGCTTGCGGAACGGCTTGGTTTGAAAAGTCTCAGAGATAAAATAACGATAGAAACGGAATCGGAGGTTGATCGTTCGCTATTATTCAACGAGTTCCTCAAGCTGAAAAAAAGTGAAGGTCTTTATAGCGAAAATGTGGGAACGATAAGCTTTGGAGGGGCGAGCGGCGGAAACAGGCAATTCTTCGCCAGAGTTCATCTGCCTTCCAGGCTTGCCCCTGGTCATTACAAACTCCAGGTTTATGTCCTGTCAGAAGGCAAGGTTGGGCAGGTGCTTGAACGACCAATTGAGGTCAGGTTGACGGGGTTTCCGGCGATCCTGGCCGCTCTGGCCTTTAACCACTCTGCCCTTTACGGGATTCTGGCTACGGTGATTGCGGTTTTTGCAGGACTCCTGATGGGCTTCCTTTTCGGCGGAAAAGGAGGATCACACTAACCCTTAAGCCCCTGTGGGGTAGTACAGGCCATGACCATAGTAAAAAGGCTTCTGTCCAGGCTGGTCAGAGTCAGAAAAAAGAGGCCGCCCTATCCTTTTGCGGTTATTTTCGATACCTTTCGCACCATTTTGAAGCAGAACAACCGAATCCTGGAGCTCATTGCCGACATGGGAGAAAAACTGGGCGGTGAATATGTCTTCGACCGGCAATATATAATTTCCATGTGCGAGGCAGTAGGCGATGAGGTTTACAAGCTCATTTACAACCTGAACCTGCTCGGAGAGCGACGATACCATGCACTTTATGAAGCCTACGAAAGGATCCGCCGGGAAATCGAAGAAGAGCTGGCAGGTCGTCCAATCATAGCTCATACCGCCTATGTACTGCCTCTGGACCTCATAACCAGGGATTCAGCCGACGAAGCAGGCGGGAAAGCGGCCAATCTGGGAGAAATAAAGAATGTCCTGTCACTCCCAACACCCGAAGGCTTCGTTATCACAACAAAAGCATTCCAGGAAATCACGGAAAGCCTTGAAATTGACGGCATCGTACAGGAATTGCGAGAACTGTTCGACCGTGGCGAAGAAAGAAAGTTGCTCGAGAGAACAAAACGCTTAAAGCATCTGATTATGGACGCCAAGATACCGAAGCGCTTGAGTGGAGAAATAGAAAAGGCAGTAAACGAAGTGACCGAAAAAACCGGTACAACGAGGCCCTTTTTTGCCGTTAGAAGCAGTGCCTGGCTTGAAGATTCTCAACATAGCTTCGCAGGTATTCTCAGAAGTGTCCTGAACGTCAGGAAAAATGCAATTCTGGATGCTTACTTTGATGTACTTTCCAGCCTTTACTCCTATGAAGCCCTCACATACCGTTTTCGAAAAGGGATTAAGGAACATGAATCTCTCATTGCCGTACTCTGTCAGGTTATGATTTATCCCAGGTGTAGCGGCGTACTGTACACCCTTGATCCTCTCAACCCTGCTCAGGGGGTTATGCGTATCAGTGCTTCATGGGGGTTAGGGCCGTCTGTTGTGGAAGGGCGTGGCCGTGCAGATGAGTTCACCGTTGACAGGACGGCACCCTACTCGGTCATCTCGATGAGAATAGTCAAGAAGGAATCTCAGCTCGTGGCGGTTGATGAAGGTGGCGTTGAGTGGAGAGATGTACCGGAGGAGCAACAATATGAACCCTGCCTTCATTCCCCTGAATTGAGCAGGTTGGCCGATATGGGGATGCTTATAGAGCGTTACTTTAAAAGGCCCCAAGACATTGAATGGGCTCTGGATCGAGACGGCAGCTTATACATCTTGCAGGCTCGACCTCTGATAATAAGTAAGCCGGAAAAACCCAACGGCTGTGACCTGGCGACTCTTTTACTTTCGGCACCGGTCATCATGTCGGGCAAGGGAGCAATCGTCCATCAGGGTGTGGCTGCAGGCAGGGTTTTCGTACTGGAGGATCTGGATAAGATGGATCAAGTCCCTCACGGCTCAATTCTCGTTGTTCGACATACATCGCCCCGCCTTGCCAGATTGATCAGACATATAAGAGGTATAATTGCCGATTACGGATCGCCAACGGGTCATCTGGCTACCATTGCCAGGGAATTTCGTATCCCAATGCTCGTTGGGACCGAAAGTGCCACCGAGGTCCTGAAAACCGGAATGGAGATAACCTTAGATACTACTCAAAATGCGGTCTTCAGGGGCGTGATAAACGAGCTATGCCTGCAGGAGCTGACAGAGGAAACGGTATTTGAAGAATCCTATGAATACAGGCTACTGCGCAGGGTACTGAAGAAAATGAGCCCCCTGACCCTGCTGGATCCCCAGAGTTCCGACTTCATTCCCCAACGCTGCAGGACTTATCACGACATAACGAGATATGTCCATGAAAAAGCAGTCGATGAGATAATCAGAATAAGCGAGACCTATCCTCACGAGGTGGGATCCAGACCCAGGATGCTGGTATTGCCCATTCCACTTGGTCTTTTTGTCGTCGACATAGGCGGAGGACTTCACCAATCGCAGCCTTTGCCGTCTAAAATAAGCCCCGGGGACATAGCGTGCACTCCGCTAAGTGCTCTGCTGGAAGGTCTGTTGCTACCCGGTATATGGAGCACAGAACCGGTTGAAGTGGATTTCGGCAGTTTGATGTCAAGCGTTACGAAAACTTTCTCCTACAATGTGGCGGCCCCCGATCAGATAGGAAGAAACCTCGTTGTGATCTCAAGGGATTACATGAACCTGAACTTACGCCTGGGTTATCATTTCAACATTGTCGACGCTTATATTACCGAAAATCAGAACGACAACTACATTTACTTCAGATTTGCAGGAGGAGTCACCGACGATGTGCGTAAATCCCGACGGGCCAGATGTATTGGCCACATTCTTGATACCTTTGACTTTGTGACTGAAGTAAGAGGAGATCTGATAGTCGGTAGGGTCAAGAAGTTGAACAGGTCACAGATGTACGAGCGCATGAAAATCCTGGGAGCTCTCATCGGCTACACCCGTCAACTGGATACTCAGATGGACTCGGATGCGCTGATTTTTCACTACGCCGACAGGTTTGTTGAAACTTTGCACAGTTTAACGAAAGTAAAAGGAGGCGAACATGGATGTCAG
Source organism: Thermodesulforhabdus norvegica (assembly GCF_900114975.1). Classification (NCBI taxonomy): domain Bacteria; kingdom Pseudomonadati; phylum Thermodesulfobacteriota; class Syntrophobacteria; order Syntrophobacterales; family Thermodesulforhabdaceae; genus Thermodesulforhabdus; species Thermodesulforhabdus norvegica. Next base: position 522,929 of record NZ_FOUU01000002.1, on the reverse strand, counting down.
GCAAAAAACTACAATACTGGTTCTGGACGATGAACCAATAGTCTGCAAGCGGCTTAAGCCTTACCTGGAAAAAAACGGATACGAAGTGGAGGTTTTTACGGACAGTTCCAAGGCCATGGAACGGGTTATGGAGAAAGATTTTGACATTGTTATTACTGACCTCAAAATGGAAGGCATAGACGGTATGACCTTTCTTACCCGTGTAAAGGAGAAATCGCCTGCCACTCAAGTAATAGTGATCACGGGATTTGCCACCATGGAAACGGCAAGGCAGTCTTTCCAGAAAGGTGTATTTGACTTTATTGCAAAGCCTTTCAAGCTCAGCGAAATTTACGAAATCGTTCGAAGAGCGGAAAAAAAGCTCCGGCAGGAAGCCTTACAGGATACCGGTGCGTAGAGCAGCCGTTTTAACGATGAATTCCCGATTACCTGATCTTCGTATCTGGTTGTCCCTGAAATAATCATCAGCTGGCCCGGGTACAGGTCGTTGTGAAAAACATTAGTCTTAAAGGAGGGTTTACCATGAGAATACTTTTCGTGGCCGATCAGCATGAGTACAGTTTGTATGCGCTCGACGAATTAACCCATGTGGCCGAGAATACCTTCTCAGATGTCACGATGCTGGGGATATTGCCTCGTCAGTTAATTCCAAAAAGGGGATGCAAAGGCGGATTGTTCGATCTCGGCTTTGAACATCCCTTGATCGATGCCCTCGAAAGGTATCGCCAACGCTTCATGGAACACTGGAAGCCAGAAGAATGCCCATACAGGGATAACGACTTCCGATACGAGTGGTTTTGTGTTGAAGAAGGGCATTACGAACAGATCAAGGTCTGTCGGGGAAGGCTCAAGGACCTGAGGGTAAAGATCAGATTCGGCCAGCCCGTAGCAGAAGTTCTCTCTGCCGTGGACGAAGAAGGAGTTAGTCTGGTTGTGCTGGGTTGCACTTACGGCCCTGAATGCCTATGGCAAGACGATCCTGCTTTCCCCAGAAAGCTGGTTAATACACTGCCCTGCTCCGTGTTGCTCGTAAAGGAAAAAGAACCGATTAACGAAATTCACGCCTGTCTTGATGAAAGCACCATAACGCAGGAATCTCTCGAGTTGGTAAATCAAATGGCAGTGATTCACAACGCAAAGCTGAATATAATAGCTTTGACCAAAGGTGGAGGGGTCAAGCGCGATGTTTACGCCTGGTTCGACGAAATTTACGGGTATTACAGAAACAGGGGACTTGATGTATCGAGTAGCTTCACCGAGATTGACGATTTTGAGAAGTTTATAACCGAGAGGGTGCAGAACGGTCTGCTGGCCTTGTGGATGGGGAAAAAATCGCTGCTGGACCGCCTTTTTCAGCGTGACTCCATCGAACACTTTATCGGCACCAGCCGTACCTCTGTCCTGGTTTTAAGGTAGGCTGCAGCGTAAGAGGCTGAAATGTTTAGAACTATCAGGGCAAAGATTCTTTTTATTACCGTTGTAAGCCTGTTGTTCGCCTGTAGCGTCAGTCTTATCTATGTGTGGCAGATAATGAATATCAGCCACATGCTTCTTATGACGCAGAAATTTGAAGATCTTCTCAACGACATACTGGAAGTACGGAGATATGAGAAAAACTTCCTTCTTTACGGAGACCCACGAAACCTGGAAGAAGGGTTTCTGTACCTGCAGGATACCTTAAAAACGGTTCATGAGCTTGCCTCTGACATCGACAGGGTAATGGGATCGGGCACTTATAAGACTCTGGTAAGCAAGCTCGGCAGGTATTCGGAGATAATCGAAAGAGGGCGGATAGACAAAAACATAATTCTTGAATCACCCGATGAGCTCCGAGATCTGGGCAAGCAACTGGTTGACACGGCAAATGAACTGGTCAGAAGAAAGCGAGAGATGATTCACAAATCTTTCAGGCGGACCGCCGCCCTGCCCTTTGTTTTTCTCGGGGTTTTTGTAATAGTGGCAACGCTAACTATAAACCTTGTATCTCAGCGGCTGTTAAAACCGCTTCGCCTTATAGAAGACACGACCGAAAGGGTTGCCCACGGAGATTTCAGCCCCATACCCGGTTCCTGGATGGGAAACGATGAGATATCAAGGTTGATAAAGGCCTTTAACAGCATGGCCCGTGAGCTGGAAATAAACCAGGAAGCTCTGATACAGTCCAGAAAGATAGCCGCCATAGGGACCTTTACTGCAGGCATTGCCCACGAACTTAACAATCCTTTAAACAACATCTGCCTCTGTGCAGACACCCTCATTGAGGAATACGCCGATGATTTGCCCATAGAGGTTCGGGAGCTGGTTTTCGACATAATTCAGCAGGCGGAACGTGCGGCAGACATTGTCAAAAATCTTCTTGATTTTTCGAGGACCGAAAAGCTGAGCCTCAGTTGTCTGGACCTGCGAGAGGTAATTTACAAAACCTACAGGCTTGTGAAAAACCAGATCATGCTTGCCGGTATTCGATTTGAAATGAATATCCCCGAGCAATTTCCTCAAGTTTTGGGACATTTCAGAAGCCTTCAGCAAATATTTTTGAATCTCTTTCTGAATGCCATACAGGCCATCGAGAACTCCGGATCCATAATTGTCAGTGCTTCGGAAGAATCGGATGAATACGTAAGGGTTGACGTAATTGACGACGGCAAAGGGATTAAACCGGAAGACTTAAAACACATTTTTACCCCCTTTTATACGACCAAAGGTGTGGGTCGGGGAACGGGACTCGGGCTCTCTGTGACCTATTCTCTTGTCAAAAAACACGGAGGTCATATAGAAGTTCAAAGTGAAGTGGGAAAGGGTACAACCTTTTCGGTATTTTTAAAGAAATGCAAATCAGGCAAGTGTGAGGATGATAGTCAGAAGAATAGCGATAGTTGACGATGAACAGCTTGTTTGCAAAAGGCTAGAATCGGCCCTATCCAGGGAGGGTCACGAGGTGGAGACCTTCCTATCTGCAAAGTCCTTTTGTCAGAGGCTTTCTCACGTCGATTTCGACGTAGTGCTTCTGGATTTAAGATTGCCTGACGGTGATGGAATGAGCATTTTGAGGCATATCAAGAGACAGAAGCCTCATACCGAGGTAATCATCATTACCGGTTACGGCTCTATAAACAACGCCGTTGAAGCCATCAAAGAGGGAGCGTTTCACTATGTGACCAAGCCCATCAGGCTCCCGGAAATAAGGCACCTGGTTCGAAGGGCTCTTGAGCGCATATCGGTCCAGGAAGAAAATATAAGGCTTAAGAGGGAGATTACAACGAGTTCGTCCTTTGACGGGATCATAGGCACCAGCAGACCGATGCAGGAAGTCTTTTCGGTAATAAAAAAGGTTGCGCCTCTTGACTGCAACGTTCTCATCCAGGGCGCCAGCGGTACCGGAAAGGCACTGGTTGCACGGGCCATTCACAGGCTAAGTCAAAGGAGTGAAAAACCCTTCGTGTGTTTTAACTGTGGCGGTTTTACCGAAGAACTCATCAGCAGTGAACTCTTCGGGTACGAGAAAGGAGCCTTCACAGGAGCTATAGAGAGAAAAATCGGTCTGCTTGAAACCGCCGACGGGGGCACCGTATTTCTCGACGAAATTGCAGAGATGCCGCCCAGTATGCAGGTGAAACTGTTACACGTTCTACAGGACAAACAGATACTCCGCGTTGGAGGAACGACCCCGATAAAGCTTGACATAAGAATAATTGCGGCAACCAACAAGGATCTCAAACAAGAAGTGGAATCCGGGCGTTTTCGGGAAGATCTTTATTACAGGCTAAATGTGGTATCCATATCTCTTCCCCCACTGTCTGAAAGAAAAGAAGATATACCCGTCCTGGTAAGATATATGATCGAAAAGTACGCAAAAGCTTTTGGGAAAAGGGTCAGGGGAGTGGCTCCAGAAGCCATGAGTCTTCTGCTCAGCTACGATTACCCCGGAAACGTTCGGGAACTTGAGAACATCATAGAAAGGGCTGTGGCCCTGGCCGACTCTGAGCTCATAACCCTCGACGACCTGCCGCCTGACTTATCGCATCTTGAACTACAACCTCTTGACCTCCGGGACATGATAACCCTGGAAGAAATGGAAAAACGCTACATTGAAAAGGTTCTGAAAAAGACGAACTACAACAAAAGCCTTGCTTCCAGAATACTGGGACTACCCAGAACCACGCTCTGGCGTAAAATAAAAAAATATCGCATTTCCCTTTGAAACCGCCAGCCTCAGTTTGGAGACCTATCAGAGGATTGCTGAGGAACGTAAACTTCAATGGGTTCGTTTACCCCGACTGTAGCTGCAAAATTTCTCAACCGCTGTAAAATCACAGGCGTGATCTCGTGACCCTCTCTAATCAAAAGTCTTCCATCGCTGGAATAAACGCTTCCGGCGACAATCATGCCTCCCCTGAGTTCTTTAAGATAAAGGCTCTTCTTTTTGTAGTTAGCCTGAATGTTAACAATCCGGGCAAGGCCGGGCATTAAAGCAGGATCATAGACGCCTGAACATGATCTCATGATCTGGTAGGATTCGGTTATGGGATGGCCTGCACTGACGAGCTTTTCCAGGTCAATTGCCAGCTTAAGTATCCGTGACTCAATCGGTATTTCTTCGCCTTTGACAGTGTCTATGGGAATGCCGGAGCCGTCATAATGCTTTTCCTGGTAAGCCACAATGCGGGCTATATCCTCAAGACGCGGAATATGGCGTATAAGATGTGCCGCGACAGAAGGATGCATCTCCATTAGCTGTTTTTCCTCACCTACAAGTTCCTCACCCCGATAAACTTTGAGTATTGTTTCCTCTGGGACAAGGAGACATCCAAGCTGGGATAACATGGCTGCCGTCTCCACCTTCCAGAGCTCTCCATAGCCCACTTCTCTGGCAATCCATACGGCATAGCGGGCAATTCTGGAAGCCCTTCCAAAAGCTTCCGGATTTGTCAGCGAAAGAACCTCGGAAAGAAGGGCTATGCAGCCCTTTAAGGTCTTCTCCAGAAGCTCCTTTTCTGCCCTTATGAGACGGTACTGCTGGAGACCTGCTTCCAGGTTTTTCACCAGCACATCGACAGCACAGGGCTTCGTAAGAAATCGAAAGACATTACCCGAGTTTATTGCCTCAATGGCCGTGGTAACGTCGGCGTATCCTGTAAGCATCATACGAACCGTCTCCGGAGAAATCTCCCTGACACGGGTAAGAAACTGGATGCCGTCCATAATGGGCATCCTCAAGTCGGCGACCACGACGGCGTATGGACCCTGCTTCTTGATTTTTTCAAGCCCTTCCTTCCCGCTTTCGGCAGTATCCACCGAAAACCGATTGTGCAAACTGCGTTTTACGGCCATCAACAGATTGGGCTCATCATCGACGAACAATATTTTTTCGCTCTGCCCCATCCCGCCTAATCTCCTGCTCCCTGCAATCTTTGCGTCAGACTAGCCTATATACTGAGTGTTTCCGTCGCTGAAATCATTATCACTCCTCAAAGGCAAGCGTATTACGAAAGTGGTTCCCTTTCCAACGGTACTTTCGAAAAATATCTGGCCCTTGTGTTTGTTCATAACGATTGACTGAGCTATGGCCAGTCCCTGTCCCGTCCCTTTTCCTACGTCTCTGGTAGTAAAAAAGGGCTCAAAGACTCGATCCCTGATTTCTTCAGGGATTCCCACACCGGTGTCGGATATACGAATCTCACACCATTCCCCCTTCCTTCGCGTCTCAATTCTCAGGGTACCGAGTTCCGACGGTTTATCTCCCACCTTCTCTTTAACCGCCTGCACGGCGTTCATTATCACGTTCAAGAACACCTGATTGAGCTCATCGGGATAAGCGGGAACCGAGGGAAGGGATTCATCGTAGTCTTTTTCTACTTCGGCAATGTTTTTCCACTCATTTCGACAGACGTTCAAGACATCGTCAAGGGCTCTATTGATGTTGACCGGATGTTTTTCTTTCGCCCCCGGATGAGAAAACTCTTTAACGGATTTTACAATACGGCTGATCCGGCCTATACAATCCTGACTCTGGCGGAGAGCTTCAGGAATTTCGGAAAGCAAAAAATGTAGATCCAGCTCCTTCTCCAATCTGTCCATCTCGTCTAAAAAAGCCGGATTTAAGCCTTCCGTTGCGTGTTCGTTCCTGTGATCCAAATATGCATCCAGAAATTTTCTAATTCCTTCAAAGCCCGACTTTAGAAACTCGAGATTGGCCGCCACACATTGGGCAGGCGTGTTAATTTCATGAGCAATTCCTGCGGCAAGCGCACCTATTGCCTGAAGCTTCTGGGAATGCACGAAGCTCATTTCCATAAGCTTCTTTTCGGTCACGTCAAGCCCTATAAGAATCGCTCGTTCAGGACCGTTTGAAGATTCTTTTAGCGGGTGTATTATAACGTCCAAAAAGGCAATTTCACCCTCGGGCTTACGAATCTTGACGGTACCAGGTTTGCAGCACTCCTGCGTCCGCGCCGCCGAAACAGCTTTCGCCATCAGGCTACGAAGATCTTCATACAGGTCCACTTCGTCGGTTTTTTTACCCTCCACCGCCCCGGCACTTACTCCGAAAATCCTTTCTGCCATGGGATTCCACCGAAGGATCCTGCCATCGGAATCTACCACGACGATCACCGTTGCCATGGCATCTATCACAGCGGACAGTTCCCGATTAAGACGCAAAATTTCATCCTGAGCTTTTTTCAGATCGGTTATATCGGTATGAACGATCACCGTTCCAAGGAAAATTCCGTCCGATGTCCGCATAGGATAAAGAGACCTCAGGAAGTAACCACCCAGATGAGAGATATAAACCTCCTCATCACGGCTCTCCTCTTCGCCGGATTCCACCCGTTTTTCACAGGGACATTGCTCGTCTTTCGGGAGATCTTTACACAAGACATCTCTGCAGGAAAGTCCTATAAGCTCTCTGGGATGCTTTCCGAGCCGTTCGGCGAAAGAACGATTAATCCTTTTTATGCGGAACTGCGAATCAAGAACCACAATAAAACTTCTTACCGTGTCGAAGGTTTGCTCCCACTCCTTTTTTGCCGTTTCAATTACGGAAAATAGCCTCTTTTCATCGGTTACATCAACGGCAACACCGTACAGAGCAATTTCGCCTGTGAGAGGATCCAGAATGATTCTGCCCGAGTCACGAATCCACTTGATTTCGCCGTACGCACTCTTTATGCGGTACTCCCTGGTGTAATTACCGTTACCTTTTAAGGCCGACAGCACGGCTCCACGAGCCTTCGGTAAATCTTCGGGAAGAATAAGATCACTCCACAGGATCTCTCTTCGACCAAAGGCATCAGGAGGATAACCCGTTATGCTCTGGACGTGAGGGCCGTAAAAACGGGCTCCCCACCCCTTGTCTCCCCGGTAAAGCATTGCCGGCACTGCCTCAAGGAGCAAATCCAGCTCTCGCTGCATTTCAACGAGATGCGACGGACTCGCAAGGGTCTCCAGCCTGTAGAGCCATTCCATAAGGTTCCAGAGCGAATCGTGGTTTGTTAGATCGAGGGCCTGAACCGGGTTTATCTTTTCCGGAGAAATTCCGGATCCGGAGACGACAATCCAGGGAGGTATAGAAAAGTCCGGCTCTACAGCTCCTCTGACAACAGTGATGAGCTTTTTTATGAGGCCCTTTCTCAGGGTTGCAAAAAAAACCTGAGGATCAGACCTGATTGCATCAAGATCCAGAACGACGAGTTCCCAGGAGTTTTCATGCTTACAGAGATCCTTTATCGACTCAAAGGACCTCGTTCCAAGGATTTTTAAAGCTTCCGACAAAAGCCTGTCCTTCGTCACACAGGCGATCATACGGTATCACCACCCTTTTTTATGATCTCAAATACCAGCTCCACAGCCTCGGCGGGATAGCGGGCTTCAATCACGCCCGGGATTTTTACGGGAGGATCAAGGGCAACAACGGGTTTTCCCATTTTCAAAGCCAAAGCAATTTCCGAAAGGGTTCCAAAACCGCCTCCGACGGCGATTAATCCGTCAGCCGACTGAGCAATAATGGCATTTCTGGCATGGCCCATATTCGTTGCGATAGGTATTTCGATAAAAGGGTTTGCGCTATTTTTGCGGCTACCGGGTAGAATGCCCACCGTGATTCCACCCTCGTTTCGGGCGCCTCGTGCCGCCGCTTCCATCACACCTCCAAGACCACCACAGACCAGCACCGCTCCAAGACGGGCAATGCCCTTTCCCACCTCTTCCGCCCACTCACACCACTGCCTTCTGCACTCACCGGCTCCCACTACTCCGATAATGACCCTCATCATTCCTCACGCCATCCCCACTTCCCCACCAGATCCACAAACCTCACCCCACCCAGGGACGTTTTTCTAATGCCCTCCGGCACTCTTTCCACCAACAGCAGTTCCTGGGATATTCGATCACCCACCGGAATAACCAGACGGGCACCCATGGCAAGCTGATCTATCAGAGGCTGAGGAACCTTCGGAGCGGCGGCGGTTACTATAATTCCGTCGAAGGGAGCCTCTTCAGGCCATCCCAGAGTGCCGTCTCCTATTTTGTATTTTATATTCTTATATCCCAGAGACTCCAGAGTCTTTCTTGCTCTGTAGGCCAGGGAAGCTATACGCTCTATGGTAAAAACCTCTCTGCAAAGCTCGGCCAGAACGGCGGTCTGGTATCCGGAACCCGTTCCAATTTCAAGTACTTTTTCAGAGCCTTTCAGATTGAGTGCCTCAGTCATAAGAGCCACAATATAGGGCTGTGAAATAGTTTGCCCTTCACCTATTGGGAGTGGATGATCCTCATAGGCCTGATTCTTAAGTTGTTCTCCCACAAACATGTGTCGCGGAACCCTTCTCATGGCCTCGAGAACCCGGGGATCCTTAACCCCGCGTCTTTCAATCTGCAATTCCACCATCCGCTCACGCTCTGAGACATAAGGATCATCTCCCGAATAGCCTTTCTCTTTTTCCTGCTCAACCATACCGGCAGTACCCCTCACCCATCACTTGCTTTCAAATCAGGTTTGCCCACCGGGCATATAGCGCTTCAAGCCCGGCCGTACCTTCGTATTCCCGCAGCAGGGAATCAGGAATACCCAACCTGGCTCTCAGAACCGCCCTGAACCACACCCCAAAGGGAACCCTCCTGCCCCCGGACAAAACCCAAAATGTATGCCCTTCGGCCAGACAGGGCAGAGAAACAAAGTTTTCTACAGCCGTTCCGCTGTAGATAAAAGATAAACCATCTCGCCAGGTTGGGCTATAGTTGTTAAAGAAAGAATAATCCCTTTTTAAAAAAAGTTCAGTAAAGCCCCCACCGTAAGGTCTTTCGTAGGGTCTAAGAATAAAAAGAGTGCAGTCTTTTGTTCTTTCGACGACATAATCGGGATCGGGATCGCTACCGGCCTGGCCGTTCGAAAATATACCGAGGCCACAGACGGGAATTCCTGAATCAACAAGCTTCTTTATGGCAAGGTAAAGACTGGGATGGCTGGAATGAACGGTATCATCCCAGAAAAGTATGATTATTTTGTTTTTATGGCGCTGAATCAGGCGTTTGACGAGAACGGTAAGGTATTCCACATCGGCCGTACGGCGGGTCGACATAAAGAACTTGTCAATTCTGGGCAGCACGACGGAGTCAATCCGCCCGGCACGAAGCAATTTATGGCCCTGCTCTATAAGCACATCGCACATGCTCCAGCCTTTTTCCCACAGCCTTCTCTGGCCTTCACACCAGCTCAAAAAACGCAGCCCCCGCAAGAGACTCCCCGAAACAGGCGGAAAAGATAAATCATCAAAGGGAATCTCTGCTCTCAGGCGTTCCCAGTCGGGGAATTTGCGACAGAACCTCTCAAGGAGCATCTGTATGCATGCTCTTCGGCCACCGCCCATTTTCCAGCACTGACTTTCAAGCCACAGATAAAACCTCAGGGCCGGAATAACGATGCGAGATTCGAAGAGCTTCCAGGAACGAGCAAGGCTTTTACGGTACTCACGGCAATTACCGGCTTCATTCAGCAAGCATATAAGACGGGCCGGGTCACCGGAGTTGCTGACTATCTCCCGGACCGGCCCTGAAAAGGCCCACCCACCAACGGCCCCAAGTGTGGCATTGTGCCAGGATAAAAGAACCTTTCGACTTTTTTTGCTAACTTCCCGACAAAAACTCCTTATGAAGCGAAGTTCGTCAGCCTGACAGGAAATGAGTTTATCCAGCCACTTAAAGCTTAAGTTACCGTACCCGCCCCAGTAATCGACCGAACAGGGAAAATGTCTGCAAAGGATAAACTCTTTTTCAAAATTTCTGCCTGCAAGGGGTTTAACCACTCCGGAAACCGTACGCCGCCATCTTGCGGGCTTCCATTTCAAAAACCCCGGTGAATTCGACAGACGAAAGAAGGCCGGATACAGATCGAGGCTGCGGACCCTTTTTCTTCCCTTTCCTGATTTCAGGACGAGATGCCGAAAACATCGAAAAAACTCTCTCCTTTTATCGGCCGACAAAGACCCGAACAGTTTTACCAGTTCTATCAGTTCGTAATGCTTCAGAGGGAGATCCTGTCTGAGAAAATCTGCAATGCGGAAGGCATTATTACCTCCAACCAGCTTTCCGACACATTTGCCCAGAGGATACGAAAAAGGCCACTTTCCACAGGATTTCCATACATCGGTTATCCATTCTTTAAGAATATCGTCCAGAGCCCTGAGCCGGGAAGCTCTAAACGAGGCTTCAACAATTCCTTTTATTTCTCCGGGATTCAGCTCCTGGAGAAGCCTTTCAAAGTCAACGGCCACATTCCCGCCGCCTTCGCTCAACCTGAAGCTCCTGAATCATATTTCAAAACCGAAGAAATTGGATATCAGGTAGCCCAGGCGTTTCCGCAAAACGGCGTAGGAAAAATGCCTGAGGGCGAGTTCATAGTTATGATTCACCATTTCGTCACGTTTTTCCGGGTTGTCCAGAATTTCCCTGATTTCCCTGACAACCTTGTCGGTGATAAAACCGTCCATAACTACAAATTTAAACCCCAGAGGCTCTATATCTCTTATGAAGACATCGTAACGGTTAACCAGCAACGGTTTCTTGAAGTAGATTGCTTCGAGAAGGGCATTTCCGAAACCCTCATATATGCTGGGATAGGTCACAAAATCAGCATGAGGGTATATGTCCCACAGGGAATATCGCTTCTCTCCATTGGGTCCTATTCCTCTTTTGTCACTTACGAAGGCATCTACAATACGCATATCCACATCATGTTCTCTGGCGTATTCCTGAAGGAATTTCGCATATTCGTAACCTTCATCCCCGGCCGGATGGGTAATAACAAGCTTGCACCTCGGATCATTCAGCTCATGAATAAGTTCTATGGCAAATTCTATTCCCTTCCGCCTCACAATGCGGGTCGGCTGGAGGAAAATGATGTCTTCATCACCCAGACCGATTTCCTGCCGGAAATCCTTCGTGAATTCCCAGTCAACATCGGGCTCGTGCTCAAAATCGAGAACGTTTGGTATCACAGTTGATGAAATTCCCGTTCTCAGAGCGAGTTCTTCCTGGGCCAGAGAATTTATAACCACATGCTGGACATTCGGAAGTTTGGGCGGAAATGCCATCTGAATGTAATCCTGCACCGCATTTACGGCAAAACGCGTACGCTCCCAGTAGAAGTCATGATGATGAGCTATCGTCGGGATGGAGGTCTCGGCCAGAAGCTCCGTAATGGCCAGGGCAAGAGGGACATGCATGGGAAGGCTCAGAGCATTCTGTACGATAAGCAAATCAATATTAAATCTTGCTATAAACTCGTATAACTTGATCTTAAGGTAATCCCGCAGGGCGTGTATCCTGCCCGTGACATAAGGCGTTCTCGTTTGTCTCCCGAAGATGCGTTCGTTTATCCAGCGATTTTCTTCATGATCGAAAAAGGCTTCGGGCACCTCCATGCTTATGGAAGGATGTCGATCAAGAACCCCGGCGAACCAGTAAGAAACGTGTTGATGATCCCACAAAAGTTGAGCCCATTTAGCCGACTCAAGAGACACTCCATCGGTACCCGCAAATCTTGTGGAAACAAATCCTATATTCTTACCCATGGTTTTCTTTTCTTCCTTTTCTACATTTTCAGGGCTTCCAATAATAAAAAATCGGATTAAATACTTATCGTTTCAAGGCATTTTTAAAACAGGCCTTCAAAAAAGGCAACCATGGGCGGTGGAGTCCGATGAAATGAGTTATACCCTGGGGGAAATTAAAAAGCTCATTATGGCCGATCCCGATATGGGCGAGGTGTTGAAGCAATATCCACTGCGCATTACACCTCATATTGCCCGGCAGATAAAACGCGTGGGGGATCCCATCTGGCGACAGTTCGTCCCTGATGTAAGGGAGATTAAGCGGGATGGTGGTTTCCGCGATCCTCTGGGAGAAGAAGAGCTTTCACCGGTTTCAGGTCTGGTTCACAGATACCCCGACAGGGTTCTCTGGCTTGTCACAGAGCGGTGCGCAGCCTTCTGCCGATTTTGCACCCGTAAAAGGTTGTGGGCGACCGGGATCAGAAATCACAATCGAGAAGACTTTAACCTGGCACTGGGATACATAGAAGGAAACCCGAAAATTCGTGAAGTAATTCTTTCCGGAGGAGATCCCTTAACCCTCAAACCAGGAGTTCTGCTGGAAATTCTCAGGGCCATCAGACGCATACCCCACGTAGAGATAATCCGCGTTCACACAAGGCTTCCCGTCGTTTCTCCTAAAAGCATAACGCAGGCGACCGTGCTCGCCCTGAAGGAAGCTCAACCGCTCTATCTGAACATCCATGTAAATCACCCTCAAGAACTCACTACCGAAGTGAGGCGCGTGCTAACGGCAATTGCAGATGCAGGTATTCCCCTGGGTAGCCAGACCGTGCTTTTAAGGAAGGTAAACGATAATCCCGAAACTCTGGAATCTCTTTTCAGGGCTTTGCTTACCCTCAGGGTACGGCCCTATTACCTTCTTCAGCCGGATTTAATGGAAGGCACTTCACACTTCCGCCCTCCGCTGAGCCTCGGAATAAAAATCATGAAGCACCTCAGACATCGGCTGAGCGGCATGGCAATGCCTCATTTCATGGTGGACCTGCCGGGAGGAGGCGGCAAAATCGAACTGGTTCCCTCTTTCATAAGAGACATAGACGATGATTTCGTTTATTTCGAAACCAGAACCGGGGGACTGGCGCGATACCCCCTGGAACACAGTGAAAGCCGCGAACTGTTAACCCTGTTCAGGGAGCACCTGTAGATGATCGGTCCAGAAAGTCGCAGTGTCTTTCAGCGCATTTTTAGGTATTATGCCGGTCGATACAAAAAACTTTTCCCCGGATTAAAAGGTCCTTACGGGATAACAGAGGTCGGTGCATGGGCGGCATCCCGTCCTGTCTACGTCTTTTCGTTTTTCAAAAAGCTTCATCTTGAAAAGGCTTCGCTATTCATCGACCTGGGCTGCGGAGATGGAATCGTAGTGGCAGTAGCATCTCTTTTCACGACGGCCGTGGGGATTGAAAGGAATTTCGAACTCGCCCACCATGCCTCCCTTGCTTTCAAAACACTTGGTTTAAAAAAAGCTTCGGTTATTTGTGGAGACTTTCTTGAGCAGAAGATCGAACTTGCAGATGTGCTGTACATTTATCCGGACAAACCTGTATTTGGCCTGTTTAACAGACTCAAAGAAAAAGGGTGGGAAGGAGAACTCTGGGTTTACGGCCCTCATCTCGCTCCCCCAAAACTCCTTCCCACGAACCGCATTACCCTTGGCAAAGACACGCTAACCCTTTACGACTTTTCTAACCCATCATTTCGACAATAATTTCCCCAAAGCGGGAGCACGAAACCTCCGTTGCCCCTTCCATCTGCCGTGCAAGATCATAGGTAACCTGCCTGGATGCAATAGCCCGCTCCAGCCCCTGTTCGATCAGTTCGGCCGCTTCCCGCCATCCCATGTGACGCAACATCATAACCCCTGACAGAATAAGCGATCCCGGGTTTACCTTGTCCATACCTGCATATTTGGGTGCCGTGCCGTGAGTTGCCTCGAAAAGAGCGCACTCGTCACCTACGTTTGCACCCGGAGCCATCCCCAGACCACCGACCTGAGCGGCAAGAGCATCGGATAGATAATCCCCGTTAAGATTCGGTGTTGCCAGGACATCGTATTCGTCCGGTCTTAGAAGAGCCTGCTGAAACATGGCGTCGGCAATTCGATCTTTTATCACTATCTTATCGGCGGGAACATTGCCTCCCCACTTTTCATAAACCTCCTCTTCCGTAACAACAACATCAGGGAATTCCAATCTGGTCAGTTCATAGCCCCATCCTCTGAAGGCTCCTTCCGTGTATTTCATAATGTTGCCCTTATGTACCAGAGTTACCGATTTCATCCCTTCTTTTATTGCATATTGAATGGCCTTGCGGACGAGGCGAAAGGTTCTTTCTCTGCTTATCGGTTTTATCCCCACACCGGTTTCTTCGGGCAGGGAAACTCCAAATTCGTTCTTGAGAAAGTCCAGAACTTTTCTGGCTTCCCGGGAGCCTGCGGGCCATTCAATGCCGGCGTAAACATCTTCAGTGTTTTCCCTGAACACCACCATATTGACCTTTTCCGGGTTCTTCATGGGTGACGGAACCCCTTTTATGTACCTGACAGGCCTTATACAGGCGTACAGATCAAGTACCTGTCTCAGGGTCACGTTCAGGCTTCTAAAACCGCCGCCCACGGGAGTGGTAAGCGGACCTTTAATAGCCACAAGACAACGCCTTATTTCATCAAAAGTTTCCTCCGGAAGCCAGCTTCCCTTCTCTCTGTAAGCTTTCTCCCCTGCATAAAGCTCTCTCCATTCGATTTCGCGCCTCCCACCGTAAGCCTTCTTCACGGCAGCATCGATGACATGCTTCGTCGCAGCCCATATGTCCGGACCGATTCCATCCCCCTCGATGAACCCCACTATGGGCTTATCGGGCACAACCAGCACTCCTTTCTCCATGCGAATGAACTCTCCCATTACCCCCACTCCTTTCCGTATTCAATGGTGTCTCGACTTAATCGAAGGATCATAATAAAGTTGATTTCCACCGGAAAGCAACTCTGCACAGAAGAAAAGCCTCCGAGGAGGTTCAATGTCCATCGATGCAAAAGATCAGGGCAATTCCGAAGATAACACGGTGCTTTTCAAAAAACTCAGGTCTGCAACAGGCTTTATAACAGCGAGAAGGGCTATTCAGCTCTGTACCTTTTTTACCGGTCTTTCGGGTATTGTGACCGAGTATGCCCTGTCAACAATAGCCTCCTATCTTCTCGGGGACACGATTTTCCAGTGGGCTCTGACCATCAGCCTTTTTCTTTTTGCCATGGGCCTCGGAAGCCGGTTGACGAGATACATCAAAAGCAACGAAGCGGCATGGTTTGTCCTTGTAGAGTGCGTTCTATCCGTTGCAACTGCTCTTGCCGTGCCGGTCTCTTACGGCATTGCTCCATGGCCCGAAAGGCTTCCCTGGTTCCTTTACGGATGGACGGTCGGAATAGGCACACTTATCGGCATGGAAATCCCCCTCGTTATAAGGATAAACAGTCTATACGAAGGGCTTTCCCTTAACCTCAGTAACATTCTGGAAAAGGACTATTGGGGAGCCCTTCTAGGAGGCCTTTTCTTTGCTTTTCTCGGTCTTCCCTATCTTGGTATGGCCTATCTCTGCTTTTTACTTGGGCTACTGAACTTCCTAGTTGCTGCCCTATTTGCCCTATCCTTCAGGTCCTCAATGCCGGCAAAAGCCTTTGCCGTCCTCATCGCCACAGGTCTTCTATTCCCACTGATCTATCCATTCCTTAAGGGGATAACCTTCTGGAGCGAGCAGAAAAGATACAGAGATCAGATAATCTACATGGAACAAACTCCCTATCAGAAAATCGTTATGACCAGATGGCAGAATTACATCTGGTTATACCTCAACGGACACTTACAGTTTTCCAGTTACGACGAATACCGTTATCACGAATGCCTGGTACATCCCGCAATGAATCTGGTGAAAAAACGGGACGCCGTACTTATACTCGGGGGCGGAGACGGACTTGCCGCCCGAGAAGTCCTAAAATACCGGGATGTTAAGATAGTTACCCTTGTTGACATCGATCCGTCGATGACAAAACTGTCAAGAGAGCACCCGCTTATGGTCGACCTGAACGATGCTTCGCTGAAGGATAAAAGAGTCCGAATAATTAACGCTGATGCCGGCCGTTTTGTTCAGATGCCGCCCGATCAAACGCCCGCAGGATGGGATGTCATAATTATCGATCTTCCCGATCCTCGGACTCCTAACCTTGAACGCCTTTACAGCCTGGAATTTTATGAAATCTGTAAAAGAAGGTTGAATCCGGAAGGAGCGATCGTCACCCAGGCAACAAGCCCTTTGTTCAGCCCGAAGGCCTTCTGGTGCGTCGTAAGGACAATGGAGGCAGCCGGTTTATACCCGTTGCCTTATCACGCTTATATTCCAACCTTCGGAGATTGGGGATGGGTCATTGGCTCCAGATGGCCTGCAGACAGGGCAATTAAAAAAATTCTGGGCTCCTGGGAGAGAAATTCAATCGAAACAAAGTTTCTTGATTCCTCTGTTTTATCAACCCTCTTTATTTTCAGCCCCGCAGATAGAAAAAAACTCGAAATAAGGCCTCACTCCATCTTTCATCCGGTCCTCTATCGCTACTACAGCGACAGCAAATGGCTTGATTAGGCTTCGTCAAAAGGCGGCTTAAAAGCAATCAGGCACCATTCGCCAAGGCGGTTCGATTTCTCAAACCTGAAACCGGAGCTCTCGTAAGCGCTAATGACATCTTCGTACTGAAAATCTAAAACACCGCTGAGAACAACAAAGCTCTGCGGACCCCGACGCACTAAAGAAACGAATCTATGGGCCATCTCTTTGAGAACCTCCGCCTGAATGTTGGCCATGATAACATCAAACCTTCTCTTCAAGGAACCTATATCGCCCGCTATGAGCAGTACCTTACTTTCAACGTCATTTAGAGCCACATTCCCGGCGGCCACATTAACGGCCTCGGGATCAATGTCCAGGGACACAACAGGATCAAAACCGAGCTTGGCGGCGGTTATTGCAAGGATACCCGATCCCGTTCCCACGTCCAAAAGAGATCTGTTTTTTACCTTTTGCCCCCCGCAAAAGTCGTCAAGCCACTGAAGACACAGCAGGGTCGTTTCATGGTGGCCGGTACCAAAAGCCATGCCGGGGTCGATGACAATCTCAGTTCTGTTTTCGTGCCCCTCCACGGAAAGCCAGCTTGGCCTCACCAGAATACCTTCACCAACGTAAAGGGGTTTAAGATGCTTCTTCCATTCTTGTTCCCAGAACCTATCGCTAAAACTCCCAACCGATATCTCCGCCTCCACACCCAGGCTTTTTAAAGCAGCTTTCAGCCGGGAAAGTCCAATCGAATCATCTGACTCCTCGTAGACCCTTATAATCCTTCCTCTCTGCTCAGCGGGTTTTTGAAAGAAATCGGCAACGAAACCCGCCACCTCATCAACAGTGAGATCTCCGGAGTTCAATATGTCTATTTTTATTTCAAGCCAGGACCTATTCTTTCCGCCCATCTCGGTAAAATCTTCCTCTGGGAGCACCCACATTTGAAAAAGCCGAGTTGAAATT
This sequence comes from Thermodesulforhabdus norvegica, assembly GCF_900114975.1. Taxonomy (NCBI): domain Bacteria; kingdom Pseudomonadati; phylum Thermodesulfobacteriota; class Syntrophobacteria; order Syntrophobacterales; family Thermodesulforhabdaceae; genus Thermodesulforhabdus; species Thermodesulforhabdus norvegica. The sequence continues at coordinate 505,260 of NZ_FOUU01000002.1, read as the reverse complement.
CCTGTAAAGGGAATGATAATCGCGGATTCTGTGCCATTTTTTTATGTAGCCTTCGGGAAGCTCATCAATGAGGTCAATTCCATCCCACTGAAAAGGGTTGGGGTAGGCATAGTAAGGGTATTCTTTGGGAACACCCCTTATAAAGACCACCTGAGGGATAATCCATTGGCGATGAGCCAGGTAAAGCCTATGCATGCCGTCATTTATAAGGACCACGACTCTTCCGTCCCTTTCAATTGATTCTTCCACAACCGGAGGGAGAAGCGTAATGGGATCAGTACTATCGTCAATCCAGATATTCAGATATCCGTTGAGCTGAAACATGTCATAACCGTGTTCTTGCAGAGCCCATTGGAGCTCCCGCACCTTTGTAAGTTCCTGTAAAAGTACGTAGCGTTGAGTGGGATAAATAGAGGAAGTCGATATTTTTTCCAGAGATATTGTGCAGCTTTCGTAAATCCGTACTTCGGGTCTTTTTAAGAGCGTAACCTTTCTGAGTCTGGTAATAAGCTCTTCAGCGCCGTGGTGTTCAATATGCCGTATTTTCACCCCAAGCCTCTAGCGATCGATGTTAAAAAAACAAAACCCGCTGTTTGCGGGTTTTGTTTCAGCCGGATGCCTTTTGGGCTTCCGGCGACCGTATTAGTTTGTCGGAAGTTCCTGGTGGCGGGGCCCAGAATCGAACTGGGGACACGAGGATTTTCAGTCCACTGCTCTACCGACTGAGCTACCCCGCCATGCGCAGATCTGTATAAGGCAACCCCGTGAGTTCTGTCAAGCGTTTTTGTAACGTGACACATAAAATGCGAAAATGTGACACGTAAAATGCAAAGCACTAAAGGTCGGGGGCGAGAGGGTTGGTCTGATCAAGTGGCAATGTGTTGCCAAATACACCGTAATATGACACGTAAAATGCGAAAAACCGTCACACCTCATCCCGTTTTCCTCGAATATCCGGGGAACGTGCGGGTTCACGTCGTAGCCGGTGACGTCGAAACCGGCTGTAACGTGACACGTAAAATGCAAAGCATAAAGGTCCTGAGGCGGTTACAAATCAACTGAATACACGGGGAGGGCAGGGACGACCTCGACGAGCCGATCATGAATAATAACATGGTCGCCTACCGACGCATCGCCGGCGACAACAACCTCACCACCGCCGTGCAGGCTCACAACGAGCCTACCGTCTCTCACATCCACAACCGTACCGTAGCCGACAAACGTCTTGCCGGATAGAACATCATGGAGTCTCCGGTATATATTCATCACCACACCTCGTCCGCCATCTGCGTTTCTATCATTGTGCCTGCGTACACACCCTGATCGTCGAACGCCATGCAGCACATAATGCCATCACCAGGAATTGCCGACGGAGGCAGCCGAAACACCCACGACCCGTCAGGTCTGGTGGGTATCACGTAGTAGAACCATCCGTACCTGCGTCCACAAATCTGATTGCGAGCGAATATGTGCACGTATGTCTGCACCGGTTGACCTTCTCGTGTCACAATGCCGCTGATTGTTTTTGCTTTATAGTCCGGATCGCGAAGCATTTTGAGTCCCAGCATCATACCATACCTCTCCAGTTGGACTCCTCGAGACCGATCAAAATCGGCACCGGAATGGCCCTCACCATCAGATACTGCTTGCCTTCTATCGTGACGACTCGGTAGAAATCATCCCACGTCGGCGTAGTCGCAAACGTACCTGGCGTCCATCCACAGAGAGCCTGTCCGGCCTCGATGCAGCAATGGGCAAGAAAGTGCCACCCTGGTACGTATCCCAGCGGGTGCTGGAACACTGCCTCCGTCTCGGTCCGCGCATATATGACAACGGGACTGACAACCATGTATCTCCCGCCCCACGGCGTCTCATGCGGGTATCGCAAATCATAGTCAGGTGATGAGTCCCTGAATTCTACAAGACTGTGTTTTACAAAGCTGACGCCTTGCGTCCACGGCTCCTCCAGCACATATCCTTCAAAGCCACGCCACGGGGAACTCGAATAATGACGCATCACATAACCGCTGTAGGTTCGGCAATTTCTAGCCCCGTAACTTGCAGTGTAGTAATTCCGAAACCCGATCATCGCATGCCATGTGACCGGGACGATGGGCTCGTAGTCTCCACACATGAGAATAATAGTGTTAGGCTCTCTATCTGCCCTCGTCATAGGAGATAGCCACACAAAGAACCTTGAATCAGCAACGACGGACCACGGCAGAGGATCTGACGTGCTATCGTACCAGTATGCCCACGGTTTTCTACGAACGGCTGTGCTCGATGTAGCCGCCGCTTCCCATTCGCTACTGCGCGGGATACTCACGTCACCGTCGCCACGTCCTGTGCCGGTGCAATTGCGGTACATCCACACATCCAGATTGTTTGTGACAACTTCAGACAGAGCAACGTAGCAGCCAGTGCCGCCATCATCGAGATTATTGCGGAAGACATACGTAGCAGTATCCTCATAGGCCAGCGTCCATCCCGCCGGAGGCTGCGATCCGTAGCCATCCACCAGGCATGCGCGCAACACATCGCGTATGGCTCCCTCATGGCCTTTATAGATTTGCGGCGCTCCGGTATCGGTGCTGGCAAAGAGTCTAGGTGCTGGCATTACGTCGCCTCCCGTAACATGCACGTGATTGTCTGTGTGATAACGAATGATTCATCCCAGACAGCGTTGATCTCTATGTCCCTCACGTAACCACGTCTGGACACACCGCCGTCGAGGACCTGTATGGTTTGCCCTGGCATACACAGCGGCATATCTGCTGAGAAGGGTGTTACGATCGTTGCTGTCGTCCAGACCCCGGACAGCGATATGTCCCGGATGGCCCTGGCACGGGCCGCCTGTACATCCGTGAGCAGGTCGTCATACACAGTCGGCAGGCGTGGTGTGCCGTCCGTACCCGTCACACGCGCATCCACGACGAGTCCACCTGGCTGTGTACACACGACGATCACGCCATTGCACAACGAGCCGAAAGACCTTCTGGCAGATAGCTCGTACATGACGCTGTCTGTGATTGTGACGTCCGGGTCTGCATCCCACAGGTGCCATCGTGCAATTGGCACTTCTGGTAACACATGCAGGATGGTCTCAGCCCTATCGGTCATCACGAATGCGCCCACAGCCTCAGCCAGCCTGCTGACGATACCTACCGGCGTACCGTGTAGGCTCGCGGCATAAGGCGGCAGGACCCAGTCAGACGCCTGCCAACTGAGTGTCCATTCTGTATACTGGAATTGTTCCGAGGCCATGACAGATGCCAGCGTCGATGATTCGTTTGCTACATAAACTTCTGATGCATATGGAGCCGCCAACAGTGCGCTCGGTGATCGTCCAGCTATGACATAGCCCTCACTGCCGAACTGTCGCCTGTCGGACCATTCCTCCACAATAAATCGCCACGTTGTGCCGCTCAGATTAAGCTCCACCTCGACAGGATCTGTCGAAGCTTCCGTGAGTAGTACGCCTGTCTTATCCGTCTCGGCGCTAAAGTTCCAGCAATAATCGTCAATAGATGTGCGCACCGAGACGCTGAACAGCCTGATTTCTGCGTTGTCCGACACTCGCCGTAGCATAGCATACCCCGTTATGATCAATGATCCGAAAATCACGTGTACGAAGCGCATCCAGCGCTTACGTATTACCCGCACCTGCTGCCCTGGTCGGGGTCTCATGGTACATATCAGATCGTAGAGCAACGGATCGAACCGAACCGTAATACCGCTGCCACCAATCAAGCGTGATTTCGACCTGCCCCTCCGGCCGTCACGGATGATCATGCCGCCAGTGTAACCTCCTCGTCGTTCAACGGGACAAACGGCGTCGCATCCTCATCGAATGCCAGTTCTATGTCATCGGCAGCAGGTGGAAAATATTGTCTCCAGCAATAGACCCGACCCTCACCTCCGCCCCACAGCGCCGCTATGTCACGGTGCATATACTGCAGTCGATCCAGCCAGTCGCGTAAACACCTGACGAGCGACTCCGAAGGATCGATCGAAGCGCGGACATCCATGTACCGCCGTGGTGGATATGTCCAGTGGTCATGTAGCACCCGACCGACGTACGACAGAATACGCTTGTGGCTCCGCCGATATGCTTCCACAACGTTCAGTCCAGACTGTCGTACTGCTTTGCCGACACAAATGATATCGGTCGTTGCGGTTGCGACGCGTATGTCGTGATCGACCGCCGGTATACTGTCCCAGCTCACAGAAGCGGTGTCCTGCACCGTATCACATGATCCATGCTGCAATGTGACAGACGGCTCCACCATCGTGGCGCCGGCGCTCGCAGATAGAATCGTTTTCTCACTGGCCCTCGCAGCATCGTATCGAATGACTATGCCGCTACGATTGCGACTCGGCAGGCGCCATTCGTCTTGTACGAGAACGCACTGTGCGACGTCCGCCGTCCTCCATCTGTGCCCTACGGTCATTATCGATGGAGATGAGTACAAATAAGCCAAGTCGTTGCGGCGGCCACGCCGTGCGTCCGTCGTGGATATCGGGGCTACGTCATATGCGACCACATTCTGGGAAACTGTCTTCCGGCGCCATCCGCCTTGCAACACTAACACGGATACATTGGATGCTGCGATAGATGAGACCGCCCTTGCACGATGCCCGCCCGGCACATCAAGGACAGTTTCGGTCTCTTGCACAGCCGGGATGGCCAGTGTGATGTCACGACCGTCTGCAGGAACAAGGGGCTTGTGCAGGTCGAACGTGATCATCGTATAATCCTTGCATCCTCCGTGTGGGTAAATGCCTGCACGAGACTCATGTGTTCCGCCAGCACGGTCTGCATCGTCGTGATGTCATAGACCAGCACAATGCGCGTGTGTGCGGGATCCAGAAATGCAATACTCTTGACCACAGCTGAAGCAACATTTGTGATTTCGCTGATGTCGGGGATGTTGAGCGTTACTGCATAACCGTCCTCTATGACTGACAGCAAGCCTGTGATGTCAATGCCGGCCACGGCCCAGTTACGAACTGCCTCCCATACCACTGTGCCGTCGTTTACCTGATTACCCTCCACTTCGGGCCAGACGGGTTCGCTGCTGCCAGATGTGCCTGCCTGGATGCATCGATAGACATAACCGTTATATGATGATGCTCTTACGAGATTGCCTACGTTGTACGTTACGGACGGCACCCATATTTGAGCCAGCATCGCGCTGTCATACGTAGCCGGGAACTCAACGCACTCCCAAGTAATGTCATTATCGATCACGGTCTGCCCAATGTCGGAGGGCCATGCCGGTTCGGACGATCCGGACGTACCAGGGCTAGTTGTGCGGTACACATACCCATTCCATGTGGCTGGCCTAACATACGCCATCGCAGGATAGGCCTCATTCGGCCGCCATTCTTCGGGTGGCGCCAGGATAGTGAGGTATGTCGCATCAGCCGCCACAGCATTGAGCATTTGCACCAGATAATATGGATTCAGCCTCTCTGCCATATCACCGTCTCCTTGATTGGCGTGATCCTATCGCATGCAACAGCGTTATATCTATATGTGTCATAGCTGACGACACATACCTCATTGCATCGTTCCTCAAAGAAAATTTCAAACACACCTGAGTCCGGGCTCGACATGCCGCCACCTACGTAACGACCCGTTGCGCGGTCGTACACGGCAACCCTGCGGCGTGCAGGGTTGTCTCCTACCCTCACGCGGCCAGCAATGCGGTACCTCTCTACCGTGCTGGTACCGACTACGATGGGGCTTGTGTCGATGAGACCTGACGTCGAGTGCTTAAACAGGGCCGGTACCACCAGGACCCATTGTTTGCCTAACAATCCTTCGCGATCTCGCACGGCTATCATATCCAGTCCATACACTGTGCCGACACGCATGCTGTCGCTGTCGCCCGGCAAGTGAGCATCCACCCAGGCCTTATTGTTCGTCACCAACGGGACATATATGCCTGGCAGAATGTCCCACACCCGGTACGGTGCTTCATTCAATGGTCTATACGCTATCTCATGCAGGCATATCTTCCCAAGCGCACATAAACCCTCAGGAAGGGCGAAGTCGGTAAATGCATGGAACCACAGTCCGCCATCAACGTTATCATTGTCAGCATAGAGCTGCATTCCTGTGGGACAGTGATAAAGCATAAAGCTTCCGTCTGCGGCCACCAGATTTAATGACTTTTGTGTTCCAAGAGGTTCAGGACCATATGTTGCTGCGCGGCCATAAGCCAGATAGCCCATGCAGAACGACGCAACAACAGAGAGGTTCGTCTGCAGGGTGCATACGATCACGAAAGACTCGTCGCCGACCACATACCATGTAGAGCCGGCCGGACTCCCCCACGGTGTGTTGTTATCATCCATCGTGTACGTAAACGGAGCACCCTGTGGCCGGAGGGAGATGTGTGATACATCTCGCTCTACTATCTCCCAGCCGTAGCTTGCCACCACAACATCCTCCAGCAGATCCCATACATCCTGTGGCTGCGTCTTATCACCTGCGATATTCCACTCTCCGCTGGTCACCTTCGCCTGCACCCAGCTCATTCGTCCATCCTATATTGCGTGGCATTGAAGACGGCCGCATGCAATCCGGCATCGCCAGTACATATTGTTATGAGATATGCTACGCCAGCATATGATCTGACGCTGTACGGAATGTCTCCGCATAACGTCTGCAACGTCTGCACCCTATGATACGGAGCCAGGAGTCCTGGCAGAAACCCGACGATGTTGTATTCATCGTCTTCCGTCACGAAACATCTGGAGCCGACAATCGGGCCATCTACAGTCGGCGTCCAGCTGGTGTACTCCAGAGAAGGCAGGCAGCCAACCCACCACATCCGCTCAACGCCGTCATCGTCGATGAACGACTCGTGAGCCATTCTGTACATGAGGCCGGTCTGCCTCTCATGCGTATCTCTGTACGCAGTACCCTTGCTACCGTGTCGCAGGCTGTACCCCCCCCACCAATTCAATACAGAGCGACGCGGGACGAAGGGATCGAAGTCGCCCACAAAGGACACACGCCTGAACTGCTCGTCCTGTGCACAGGACATAAACCAGACACTCGTATCGTCTGCGACGACGCACCAGTGGTGTGGCACGATATCAACCAGCGTTTGCCATGTTCCCGGACCCAGGATGCTGCCGTCACCGGGATCATATGCACTCACGATGCGACACGATACGTCGGCGTTCCCGTCGATGCGGAACTCCGCAACACACCTCGAACCACCACCCTGCATCATAGCGAGCACATCGCTCGTCCTTCGCAATACGACCCACCCGGCATCGGCCAGGCATGTCTGCAGGATATTCAAGACATACTGGGCGTTCGTAAGTGCACCGTGGATGGTCGTGTTATTGTTTGTATATATCTGCGCCGGCATCAGTTCGCATCACCTCGGATCTGTATCGTGACACTATCCTGCTGCCCATATTGAGCCCCGGGCAGGATGGTGCGTGCAACCCAGATTGGCGCGTGCGCAGCGCTGGTGTTGAACCGCAAGCAGTTTCCAGCTGCCCACCCCATACCCCAACCGCCTGATCGGATTATGAAATACGGCTGTGATGTTGCCGGGTTTATCGGTGCACAGTCGGATGCTGTGTTACCGTTAGCAATCACGCCGACCGTTTCGCCAGCCACGTAGAAGTCAGTGCTGGAGGTAAACACTATCGCCCACCTCTCCTCTATTGCCCCGTCATTCCACACTTCGATGGGGTAGTTGACTACATCGTAGTTGGCTGTAGTAGGGTCGCCTATTCTGGTATCAGACCATTCACCCGTCCAGGATTTTTGTGTGAACACATTGTGCACTGCGGCCTGCAGTGCGCCGGTCACCAATGCGCTGGAAACGTAGGTAGCATAAGCGGGGTAACTATGCCGCAGAGCAGGAGTGAATCGCAGCAGGCCAGTGATGTCAACTTGCGTCAACAACACCATATCTTCCCTGCGATGTATTGCCGTGAACGGTTGTACATAGATCGACAGGTCTGCACCGTCATTGAATGTCACGACGCCGTTGGCCTTATCCACCGTGTACAACGACAACGGCAGTACTGCATTCTCCTGGTCTCGGAGCTCGACGTAGTCTATGTCGCCCCGCGACAGCGTGACCTGGTCGCCCGGAGAGACGGTCGGCAGGACATCAGACAGGGAGTGATGTACTATGGCAATGTATCCCTCACGATAAATGGGCACCTTGCCGTCAGGCGGCAGTCTCGTAGGGTTTATACCGATCAAGTCAGCATCCAGCGGGATGTCTGTGTCCAATACGCATGAATATCGCAGGGTATCAGTATCTACTGCCTGAGGTCGCAGGACCCTATCGTTTACTTCGTCGACATTACCAACGTCATACCACACCTCATCTACATATGCCGACGCCGGCGACATCCATGTCCCGAATGCTATCGTGACAACGCCGGTGCTGTAGTTGACGAAACCGTAGGCGTTGGAGTGCACGATCCGACCATCTGTGCCGGCTGTGACGTTGATTTCCGTGCCGTCAAGCAGCGCAGCTACGATGTTGAGGGTGCCCGGCCTGAGCTTCCCCGGGATGCGGAAGATCAAGGACGTGGTGACCTGCTTGTCAGTGGTAGTGAGTGCCCAGATACTGACGCTGTTGCTCCGGCTGTTTATCGCCCAGGTATCCATCGTGATAGTGCCCGAAGACTTGTCGACCGTCCCGCACGCGATGAGAGACTTACCGTCATCGGCATACCGGTACACGGTGCCGAGACGGTCCCAATACGTCACTCCATCCAACGTAATCGACACCCCTCCCTCGACCAGTCGCCGTGAAAAGCCAGCATTCGCGTGCAAGACCAGGCTACCTCCGACGGTCTCCTCCACGTAATTCGCACCCTCCGTGGAGTAGTAGGACACCTTGACAGGATAGCCGAGGTCAGGCACGACAGGATACGTACGCTGTTCGACCTGTGTGTACGAATAACGTCGCGATGCTTCTTCGGTGAATAGGTGATTGCTGAACGTGATATAATGCTGATCCTCGTCCTCCCTCATTTGCCAATCATAATATCCCCCGACCTTTACATGCACATTGGTCTCCCAGTCGGGGGCGAACTGTATCGCGCCGGTGTTGTAATCGATCGATGCCGATACCGGCGTGCGCGCCATATCGGACAGGTTGCCGGCACCGTCGTCGCGCAGGTGTCTGAGCAGTCGTGCCGTGTTGAGCGCCGTAACGGCATATCCTCTCTCTACGGCCTCCTGGTCCATACCGTAATCTTGAGCGCCTACTCCACGTCTCCACCACCAATTCCACACCCACAGGCGGGGCCACTTCTCTGTTATAGTCCAAGCGTCGGTATACTCGTTTATTCCCGTGATCACAGCATTGCCGGCATACAGTATTCGCAACGAACCGGGCACAATGGGTTCTTCCACGTTGATATTCACATTTCCGTTTCCGTCCAACGTCAGCCCCGTGAATGTTTTGACGGTTGCAGACCCATAGTTGTACGCGAGATCAAAAGTAGTTCCTGGATCCGGCAGTTCGTCAGGCCATAGGGTGATCACACCCTCTGCATACTGTATCTCACCGGTACCGCCGGTTCCTGTCAGATTGCCGTGGCCGTCGTCTGTTAGTGTGTAATGATTCTCGCCGACTGTCCAAGAAATGCTGAATGTGCCCGGTGCAATGTCGCTGTGCCCGGCATAAATGATGAACTGAGCAACATCGTGGGCTTGCTGGCCTGCGGGTGGATTATCGGTGCTGACGACAGCACTGAACACATCCGACGCCACGCTCCAGTATGCAATGATCATAGATCCGACATCCGGCAACGCACCACATGTGATGGTAATCGTGCCGGTCTGATAATTGATCGTACCTCCACCAGCGCCTTCTACCAAAGGGATAAGTGCGCCATTGCAGTTATCGACGAGACGGTACCATCGCTCCTGGCTACGATAATCTACTATCACAGAGCCGACCGTCGGCGGCGGCTGCAACGTCATAACCCACGAGTATCCTTGATTGTTCGGCCCTACGATCCTGGCGTCTGTGTATCGTACCCAGGGACGCATAAAGCCTGGCGTGAATGTTATCGTGATTGACGACGTGCCGAGCGTGGGCACAGACGTGTAGGTGATCTTACCGTCAGCATAAGAGACGAACCCTTCCACCTGCCCGTTACGCATGAGATTGCCCAGACCGTCATCGGTCCATGTGTATGTAGACCGCGTGATGCGCAGTGTGCCGGGACTGATTATGCGACCGATGTCAAATGTCTTGCCCGAAACGATACTGTCAGATAATGTCAGTGTCACGCTACCATATGGGGCCTGGTCGGACACATCGTTTGCAAGATCCACATCAGCGAGTACGGTCTCTGACCGGTTCGTGGGCACCAACTGTGCGAATATCGAGTCCACCCGTATTTGTGTGTCGCCCTCTGCCGCGTCGGAGATCAAGCGCGAGATGCCGTAGTAATTGGTCCTGTCAGTTGCCACTGTCGAATAAATCCAGGATCGCAGATCTTGAGGATAAGTCGTTTCAACGACTTCGCCCCCAGTGTACGCATGCGAAAGCGGTGTGTATATCTCGCACGTTACGACACGTCGCCGAACTGTTACAGTGCCTTTATCCGTAGCGATCACAAATGTACGGACGACGTCATCCACGGATATCAACTTAACATATTCGTAGTGCAACACCTGGTCATTGACATCACGCTCCTCCAGGTACAGCACGGTCCCGAATTCCGGGGGGCTCGTCTGCTCAGGCTGGATAATCGTGATAGTCCGCATGCCATCTGGATGTGGCCCCCACAAGTACCCGATGTATCGCGGCCCCTGAACAATATACCCCTCGATACGATCAACAGCGTCAGCCCTCCTATCGCTCGGCGACCCGGTACTGAAAAGGAGACACTGCACTTTATCATCTGTAGGTGGCTCAGATATAATCACGTGAGACCCGTAGTAGGTCTCACGGCTATGCGTCATCACGGCCGGGAACACTTTGCGGAGATTGACGCGCCCGACGGTCGCCGCGATTCTATCGATATCAGGAAATATCGCATTAAGGGCACCATCAAGGATCTCCTCACCGGACATGCGACCACCGCCCTCATCGCTGTCATCCATCCGCTGTGATGCCATAAGTCGCACATCCAATACGTCCATAGCTACACCTCGACTGTGACAAATTTCAGTAAAACGTTATTCATCCACGGACCCGGGCCTATGCGGGATGCATATATCGGTTCGTCGTCATAGCGGAAACGTACGGTAAAAACCTGATCATCTATCTGCAGAGTCATATTCTGCCCTAGCTCGGCCAGCGCAATGAGCGCATCAAAGGTGCTCTCATCGATCCATGCGTAGTCCTCACCGCCTCGAAGAGTAATAGGCCTACCGGCCTGCCTCGTGGCCGAAAAGACTACGTATGCACCGCTGAGTGTGTATTTCCCTGTTTCTATTCTCGCCACCCAATACTGATCGACCCAATCCAGGTCGTCCGGCAATACTATGTCATTGAGGATGATCGCCATCAGCGTGCACTCCGCATATAGCGTTCTAACATAGGCAATATCTGCCTTCGGAAGATGGACTCCCAGAAAGCCTGATCTTTGAGCTTATCCATGCCGTCTGCACTGACCTGGATGTTGAATACGACCTCGCCGACGGCCGTCTGACGGGCTGCCGGTCGTTCCAAATCGCTGGGCTCAGGCTCACCCAGTCCTGTGCCACGTTGTCGTTGTTGTCGTTGCCATTCCCTGAACTTTTCCAGGTCACTGACTACGATAGCAGATCTACTTCTCTTTTCTTCTTCCTCCTGTCTTCTGCGTTCTTCCTCTTCTTCACGTCTGCGTTCTTCCTCCTCTTTTCGCCTTCTTTCCTCCTCCTCTCTCCGTCTCTCTTCTTCCTCCTCTCTCCGTCTCTCTTCTTCCTCCTCTCTCCGCCTCTCTTCTTCTTCTCGCTCTCGTTCACGATCCTGTTCGCGATCCCGCTCTCGTTCCCGTTCCTCCCCACCTGTCCCCACTCTCGGAGGAGGCTCCATGTAGTCCGGTGCTGTCGGTTGATAAGGGCCAAGTATGGACGCCCCGGCCATGCTCCCTGTGGTCATAGCGTGCCAATACATATACATAGCCGCAAGCGCATTGAGGGCAGACGTCGCCGCCGTCTCCATCAAACCAACCTGGCCTGCTACCTTTCTGAAGGCCTGTGCCGAAACATCGGCGTTGGCCTGGGATGCTTGCATCATCTGCTCGTAGAGACGCATGATGCCGTCTTGCTCGGCCTGAGTGCGGAGCATCTCGAGCGTAACTTTTGCCTGCTCCTCACTTACGGCACCGGCGGCCTTGACAGCCCGCTCGGCATAGATGGCGAAGGCTTCAACGAGTTCCCGCGTTGTAGCTTTCCCGGAGTCTCTGAGCTGCTTGTAGGCATAGTATGCCTCATCAGCCGAGCGCTGCAGTTCCTTCGCGCTGGTGATGCCCAGCGTCCTGTATGCCTCGCTTACTTCGTCGACGGCATCCTCCACGTCACGAACCCGTCGTTCTATCCGTCTGAGTGCAGCATCGATCTGCTCGGCCGAGACAATGCCATCGTTACCCAGTGCACGTATCGCTGACCGCAGTCTCTCGAGCTCCTGCCGTGTGTGCGCCTGGCTGGCCAGGCGTTCAAACCCGGCGACGATCTCATCTGCCGATGCCCTCCCGCTATGTGCCAGCTCAATGAGTAGCTGTAATAGGTCACCAAACTGTGATCTGACACCAGTAGCGACCTCCTCGACATCCACTCCCAGGCGCCTGAACGACTCGGCCACGGCTGCGTCGACGACCTTGCCGAGCTGTTCAGCTCCATCCGTCACGTATTGCAGGTGCGTTGTGGCCGTGGAGATGAATGCAGCCAAACCTTTGTCTGTCACGCCCTGAAAGGCATTGTTCAAATACTGTTGTATGTCGGCACCAGCCTTTTCGGCTGCCAGGTTGAGCTCGTCAAACCCCGCGGCCACGGCAGCGAGAGACTCCTGCGTGAAACGACCGGATGTCGCTACGGCCGCAAATAATGACTGAAATTGTGACGCCGCATTTTGAGCTCGCTGAGCTGAATCTGTGATTTGCTGCACCGTCGCGGATGCGGCCGCACCGACCGTCTCTGCCGCACCTTGTCCGACACCTGCAATGCTGCTAGCAGCAGCCTCCGCGGCAGCTGCTGTGTCTGAAACCGCTCGACGTGCAGCGTCTGCCGATCTCTGCATCGCCTGCTCTGCGGCATGCGCGGATTCCTGGGCTCCCTCTGCCGCCTCTCTGTGCAGATCGTCGAAGATGGCCCGCATTTCGGCCATCCGCTTCTCATGGCGCTGGTACACCTGTTCAATCGTATCGCTGGTAAATACTGCTTTAAGGCTCTCCCACCCTGTGCGCAGGTACTCCCATGCCGTGAGCAGGCCCTCCACCATGTACACGCCAGCCTGTCGCACAACAGTAAACTTTTCCGAGAGCCACTCTCCGATCTCCCACCCTGCGATCCAGGCACCGAAGACAGAGAACGCCAGACGCAACTTGCTCACATTGGCGATCGCGGCCCCAATCGGTGCGTTCATCGCCGCGATTTCTCCTGCGATCTGTGACCCGAGCCCTGTGGTGACGGCTCGCAGTGCAAGGAATGCTGCACGCAGACCTGCAATGGATGCCGCCAGAGTGCCAGCAATAGTGGCGAGCTGTGTCAGAGTCGGATACTTGGCGGTGAAATCGGCCACAGCATGCGTGATGTCAGCCAACCCTGAAGCGATCTTCGTAACCGCCGGCAGAAATGTCGTACCAATGTTGATCGCGATTTCTCGCAGAGAGTTCCACAGCAGCTGGATCTGCGCCTCCGTCGTCTGTACGCGCTGTCTGAACTCCTGTTGCATTGCATTGGTCGTTTTCTGCCGATCATTTACGAGCCCGAGGGCCTTCTCGTAGGAGTGCAACGATCCTACCAGCAGTGAGATGTCATCCTGATATTCCAGGCCAAAGAGCTTGGTAATAACTTCCGCCTTACTTCGGCTGTCGAGACGATCAAGCGTCTGTAAGAACTCCAGAAGAGCCTGCTGTGGATCCTGCCTGATTCGCTCAGCGAGTTGTCTCGCATCTATACCGAGCCTATTAAGGGCCGCTTGAAACTCCTTCGACGCCACATTCGCCGTTTGCAGCTTTGTGAGCAACGCATTGATAGCAGTAGCAGCTACCTCCGGGGGTCTGCCGAGCGCAATCAGCGCATCAGCAAGGGCTGCAGCTTGTTGAGCTGTGAGGCCGAACTGCTTGGCATTGCCGCCTATTCGTGTCAGGGCTTCGACGATCTGCTGCTCCGATGCAGCGGTGTTGTTGCCAAGCACGTTGATGGCGTCGGCAAGGGTACGCGCCTCATCCAAAGTTAACCCGAATACGTTTTGCAGTTTGGCGATGGCGGTCGCTGCATCCTCGGCGCTCATGTTGAACGCCGTGGACATCTCGGCAACCATCCGGACAAATTCAGCTATGTTGTCAGACTGGATGCCAAGCTGACCGGCAATTTCACCGATTTTAGCGAGCTCGGTCGCTGACATGGGGACAGTGCGCGTGAGCTCAAGAATCTGCTGCGCAAGAACCTGTAGCTGCTCGCCAGTGACCCCTGTCGTCTTGGCCACGCCTGCCATCGCGCTCTCAAAGTCGATGGCAGCTTTGACCATGTAACCCACGCCGGCGCCTGCCCCCGCTAATGCGGCCAGCTCGGCTTTGGCAGCCGACAGGGCATCGGCCACACCCAGGGCGCTCGACTTGAGCTGACGTATGCGCTTGTCAGCCTCCAGCGTTGCGACAGCGAGCTCATGCTGCGATAGCGTCCCGGACTTTTTCAGCGTCTGAAGGGCATCTTCGACTTCTCGTATTCGTTTCTTCAATTCATCCGCCGGGACGAGTCCGAGGATGTCCCTGGCCTGAGCGACACGGTGCAGCGATGCATACGTATGCAGGAGTTCGCGAGTCTCACGGTCGACGTCGTCCGTGATCTTGCCCGTTCGGATGAGCTCGTCAGCGAGTTCCTCGAACGCACGTATTTCCGTATCGCTCTTCCCGAGGTCTGAGAGGAGCTTGCGGAACTCTTGCTGAAAAGCCCGCAGTGCCGTAGAGGCGCTGCGGGTGTCGGCTGCTACCCGTATATGAAGCGTATGATCAGCCATATTATTCTACAGGCAGCACAATATAGGGCTCCGTATAACCAGGTGCCGTCAGAAGCAGCCCTTCTAGCTCCAGTTTTGTGAAGTCGTCCGATAGAAAGTCCACTGGCGACTTGGGACTAAGCTTGGCCCACGGAGCTTCTATAATGCAGTCTTTGCCCGTCACACGATTTTTTCCATCGAATTTGATCGCACATTCGATCTCTGCAACACGCGATGCACGTATGATCCTGTTTGACAGCGGTGCATAGGTATAGGAAACCTTCAGAGTTTCTCCCTCAGTGATCGAGCCGCCTGGCAGGCAATAGATCATTCCAAGACGCGGGTTGATCTTATAGTCAATGTCCAGCACATAGGTCGTCGTCCCGTTCTGGTCAGTCACGACCACATCGGATATGTTTCTATGCTCCAGATCGATCCAGTATTCTAATGCAGCCACCACTACCTCGTCACTTACCGTGCCGGAGTCCGTATCTGTATCCACCAACCCTCGCAGGGCTATCGCAAGCGTCTCGACATCTATGTCATCCCAGACCATAGATATCTTGGCTGGACGAGGTAGCGCCAGTCGATCCAGCGCCTGTCCATACGTGTCGCGAGCTTTTGAATACCGCACTTTTACTTCTGAGTCTGTCTCGTCGATGATGAACGACGGTGCATTCGCGACCCTGACATATTTCTTATTCATGTCACGGTCTATAAGGATCGTCCCCTCACCGATAAAACCTGCCATCTTCTAACCTCCTTATCTTGTCTTAACCAGCTTTATTTCATATTCCGCAGCGCATACGACAATCTGCTTTGCAGCAGACAATATGAACTCTCTGCTGCATTGCGCAGTGCCAAGCCCCTCGAGATACCGCATGTGCAGTATCTCTCTGACCCTGTCCATGATGCCGTATGCGCCACGCCGTGCATCCACCTCATCCCTTAAACTTCTGTCACAGACCAGAATTGAGACCGAAACCGTGACATAATCAGCCCTGTTTGCGGTTTCGAACCTCGATCCGTTCCAAACAACAAAAACCGCCGGCAGTCGTTGCACCTGCCGCCTCACATCCTCTGCGCCCAGTTTCTCTGCGTAGCTTTCGAGGGTAAGCACCCCCTCCGATTTCAAAGTTTCCAGAGCGGCCAGGAAAGCATTTTCGATGTCAATAATGTTAAACATCAGAAGTCCCTCATCGCACTGCTCGTGAAGCGCCGCTTTTCAGAAACATAAGCAACGCTGCCCCCTGAAGCCTCTCCAATTGTGATCCGGCCAGATGCAATGCGATCGAGCAGCTTCAGAGCGTTTTGCTGCCTCAACACCCTGTTCTCCGGAACTGCATCGCCGCGCCTGCTGTAGAGGTTATAAATCGCTAGGTCCACCGCCAACTGACGGATGACGGTCGGAACCGGATCGAAGGGCACCGAATATCGCCCGGCACAATATGAATCTATGAGGGAACACGCATCAGATATTGCGCTTTCGACTACTGCCGTATCTATCGTCTCCGATCCTTCATCATCTGTTAGCTCGACGAGCTCATGCTCGTCGAGCATGTGTCGTATGTCGTCAATTGTACAGTACATCTCAGGCCTCACCCAGAAATATGTGTTTGCCGATGTGGGCCCTCTCCGTGAGGCGATGAGCCCAATCCGGGCAGAGCTCGGAGAAGTACAGGCGTTTTGTGAGGTAGTGTGTCGCACCGTTTGTCGGGTCGCAAAGCAGGCCGGCCATGACGCCCACCGCCACCCACCAGCACTGCCGCACCCCCCTGAGCCTGCGGAACATCTCGTCCCACCGATCCACGACTTGCTCGCAAATCGGACGATTCGGGTCATAGGGGTTCCAGCACGAAAACTGGAAGGGTTGTAAAACAACCTCCCGTGGTGTCATGTTTCGCGTGGCGGATCGGTTTCGTATGACGAAGGCCACCGCAACCTGGCCCTCCAGCGACTCGCCTCGGGCTTCGCCATATATCGTTGCGGCCATGTAGCGAGCATCTTCGCTCACGTACCAGTCCCTTATAGCGAAGCCCATGTCTTTCAATTCTGCTCGGCCTTCCACTTCTGGACTGACATTTCGATTGCAAGGTTTATAAGGTCCGCTGCCACCATCCACTGGGCCTGCATTGTGCGCTCTCTGATCAACTGCGCTGCTCTGACTCGTTTTTCTTCTCCGCTCAAGTTTTGATCCCCCATTACTCGCACCGCTTCCAGGGCGATCGGGAGCAATCGCTCCAGCTCTGACGCGATCCCCCTTGCGAACAAGGCCCGCAAAAAATCGCCCAATGCGCCCAAGCACCGAAGCAACCATGCTCGTATTCTCCCCATAGATTTCCTCCCGGCAGGTCACGCCGAAATAGGCTCCCCTCACCTCATATTGCTCAGTGCCCTCATCTATCGCCACCAGTGGATACCCGCCCGGCGCGCAGCACCACCGGTCGCCTCGTACGGAAGCGCAGCAGGATGTTGCCGCAAGCAGCAAGACCGAGAGCAAGAGCATCGATCTCCTCGCCCGTGACGGGCAGTTCGTGCCAGAGCTTCGCAAGGACGTCGAAACAGAGCACGAGCACGTTGAACCAGATCGTTTTGCTTGTGTACCAGCGCTTGTGCTGGGTGATATCATGGCCCACATCGAAGATTTCCTTAATGATCCGGAGCCACATCTCATGCCTCATCAATCCAGCCAGGGCACGACCAGCAGATCCGCCGTGCCTCGCCAGACATTTGTTGACCCGTTAATTTGTTCGCTGCTCAAAATCTCTCTCGCAGCCGCTTCATTCGACGGACCGACAACAAGCAAACTTGGTCGAATGTCCAGCGGCACGCCCTCCTCGTTCTTGTAGGACTGCATTGCCGCCCTGGCCGCCTTGTAGTTATCGACTGTAAGATCAGCTTTACTTCCGAAGGCCTGCTGCCAGAAGCCGTACCCGGCGTTTCCGCGGTAGTCCACGCCGTAGAGAAATTCTCTTCGTGTAAAAACGTTGTAGTCGTCAGGGCTGTCCATTGCCTGGAATTCCGGCTCTCTGCGTATCTGCACGATGAGCGGCTTCAGCGGCTTCGTGACGTCGAGCAGGAACCAGGGATTTCCCGTGCCATCCTGGAAGTTCGAATAGGTGGTCTTCCCGATCTTGTGCTGATCGCTGAAGAATGGCTTGCCGTCATAGCACTTCTCTGTGAACCCGTTCTTCAACAGCCCGAAAACCAGCATGTCCGGGTGCTTCTTCGCAGAGTCTGCAAGCTGCTCGATCATGGGCACATAAACGCCCAGGTTGTCGTCTTCAATGTCGTCGCGATCGATACCCACCGTGCTTTCAAAGTTCTTATTCTTGATCGAGTAGTCGTAAGCCGCGAGGTTCCGCACCTGACGCTCGCCGATCCATTCCCGCAGCATCGGAAATGAGCCGAGCCACTTGTAGTCGTTTTGCTTTGTCGTCGAAGGTACTCTAGTCGCAATCCGTTCCCAAAATGTTTCTGTTATCTCAAGCCTCTGCTTGAAGATC
Organism: Thermodesulforhabdus norvegica; assembly: GCF_900114975.1. NCBI lineage: Bacteria > Pseudomonadati > Thermodesulfobacteriota > Syntrophobacteria > Syntrophobacterales > Thermodesulforhabdaceae > Thermodesulforhabdus > Thermodesulforhabdus norvegica. The sequence goes on along the minus strand of NZ_FOUU01000002.1, from coordinate 486,599 downwards.
GTCTTGAAGTTTACGTATATCGCCTGCAGCGTTTGCTGATTGATGACCATCCGCCCCCCTCCTTAGTTCGTAAATTCTACCCAGACGCCTTCGTCATCGACGTCGAAGACCTTGCCCGCCACGGAGCGTGTCCCCGTGCCGTCCGTCTTTGCCACCGTCTCGTCATCAACGACGTAGCATTGTGAGCCGATATCCGTCCTGGTGATTGCGTCTGTGTCTGCCGAGTTTCCGTAGCGAAAGATGCCGCGACGGACCCTTACCGTCACATCTCCGTTCTGACCGCCCGAGTTGTCCACGTATTCCTCTGCCCTCCCGACAGCGACCAGGCCCGTTGCAGTGCTCCCCGGCTCGGCATAGCCGTTTTTCAGCACCACCAGCCCCCCGGCATAAATAGTTTTGCCAGCGGCAACCGGGAATTCTCGTAGAAATGAATAGCTCGGCACCACCTGTGGAGTGTCTCTATCTGCCGTTAAAGCCATTTATTCCCCTCCTTAGCTGGCTGCGTGTTTTGCTACATCTTCGGGCTTCAGCCCGAGCATCCTGCAGACCTGAAGTGTTGCATCGTCAAGCCCGTGATTGTTGTCGTCCTGAGAATCTCTGGCCTGCGGCACGGAGAGCTTTCTGAAGTCATAAGGGCTTGAGTTTATGAGCTCTTCGAGAAGCTCCTTTGAATTCAGCCCGAGCTTGATTGCCGTCTCCTTCTGGGCCGGAGCGAGTTTTCCGTCTGCAATTGCCTTCTCAACCAATTCGTTTATTTCCCTCTCAAGCTCCTTCTTCTTAAACTCTTCAAGCTCCCCTTTTAGCTTGTTAATCTCAAGCAACGCCTGATCTCGCTCCGTCTTCACCGCATTGAGCTCCCTTTCCAGCGTTTCGTTTCGCTCTTTTAGAGCGTTTATTTCTCTCTTCAGATCATCATTCATTGTGCCCTCCTTTTTGTTCAGTGCCGGAATGGCCGGAATGTTTGGAATATTCGTGAGCCCGACGCTCTCGAGCTCAAGAATCCGCGTCCCCTGACTCCAGAACGCAGGCGATAGATACCTGTATTCCCTGCTCTCCACCGCCTGTTTGCCTGCCTCGGTCAGCTCAAGCAGGGCATATATGCCGTCCTCCTGCACTTCAAAAGAATCGGCCAGGAACCAGCCGGCCGCCCTTCCGTCTGATGGGTAGTCGTAAGTCCTGTGGTCAAAATCCAGCACTATATCCACGCCGTTAGCCTTTATCTGCTCAACAATCCGCTCTGCGTCGTCTCTTTCAAGAATCCAGTACCTGCCGTCTCTCCCGCGAACTTCGCCCAGAGGCAGCACCATCACCGGTCTGCCCGGCTCATAAGCATTGAACTCCAGGCTACCGCACCTGTTCTTCTCTTTCTCTGCGTCAAGCATCTCCAGCAGCTTCCCGGAGGCCTCGAATATGTCCTCATGGCCGTGCTGAGCCGATCTTGAGCGAATCGCCCGGAGAGCCGAGCGGTACAGCTTCCCGCCCTTCCCGAAAGGGTATTTGTAATGTGCTTTGGTTTCAGCATCTGCCTCCGGGTCAACTCCCAAAAACCACTTCCCGTACCGCTCCCAATCCGGCGGATCGCCGAGCAGTTTGTTTTCGTCCTCCGTTGTGAATGACCATTTTGACGACTGATCTACCTTCCCTGCCTCAATGAGGCTCCTGGCATGCGAATAGGCCTTGCGGTTCAGACGCATACTCTCCTCCTTGTTGTGCTGATTATAGCCCTGTGCAAAGCAACAACATTGTGAGCCTGCACAGGATGAGACACTTTCTGCACAAGCATTCGTTTTTCCTGAACAAACATCGCTGACGCTGTTATATGCTAAAACGAGACAGGCAAGGAGGGAGGCATCATGCATGAATGCAAGTATGACAACGTGCTCGGACGAATCGAGGCAAAACTAGAAGCCATGCACGAAGACATCGGTGAGCTGAAGATAGACATGCGGGAAATCCGTGGTCGCGTCCGATACCTGGAAGGCAAGAGCCTGCTCATGGGTGCGCTCGGAGCAGGACTGTCAATAACAGCGGCAAAGCTTAAAGCCGTGATTGAACTCCTGAAATAGGGATCATGGGATCGAAAGCACAGATTGCCCGGGAACTCTACACGAAAGACGGGCGCTCAATAGCGGACATTGCCCACACGCTCAACGTGAGCACTCGGACCGTTTACCGATGGAAAAAGCTCGACCTTAAACGCGGCATCGACTGGGAGCGCCTCCGCATCGAGCACGACCTGGACGAAGAGACCTACCGCAAGAAACAACGGGCATTCCTGATGGCCATCTTCGAAACGCTGGACCGGGATCGTGACCTCATCCACGCATGCGACCCCGAAAAGCGCCTCGAAATCATCGAAAAATACACTGCCATCTATCACAAACTGATGAACGCTGCTAGAAAAGCAGAACCAGAACTCGCCCAGGTCGAAGTCATTCGAAAGACTGTCGACACCATAGCTACATTAGCAGCCGAAAAGGGACGGAAGGATATCGTCGAATTTCTCATCGACGAACTGGAGGAGATCAAGCGGAGGGTCGCACAGTGAGGCTACAGAGACGGCTCCTCAACGAGAAATTCGATCTGCTCAAGCAGAAGCTGAAACAGCTTGAGGCTCTCTCGGACGCGGAGCGTGAAGAACGGATACTCCGGGCAAAACATGATTTCGCCTTCTTCGCCAGGACTTACTTCCCCCACCTGCTTGAGGCTCCGCCAAGCGCATTTCATCGTTTTTTCTTTGAAAGGGCTCAGAACATCAAAGCAGGCGATCGGATCCTCATTGCCGCCCCTCGCGGGAATGCAAAAACGACACTTGCAAGAGTTTTTCTTGTCTGGTGTATCGTGTCGGAGAGAATTCACTTCGCCATTCTCATATCCGACACAATAGACCAGGCAAAGAACTCCCTTGAGGCCATAAAAATCGAGCTTGAAGAAAACCCCCGACTTTCAAAAGACTTTCCCGATGCCACCGGGCCTGGACATACCTGGCAGGCAGAGGAAATTGTCACTAAAAACAGGATCAAGATTAAAATCTACGGCTCGGGCAAGAGAATCAGGGGCGCAAATTATAGAGGCTATCGTCCTGAGCTGATCATTTTAGACGACCTGGAAAACGACGAAAACGTCCGCACAAAAGAACAGCGTGACAAGCTCCAGAACTGGTTCGAGCGGTCCATTTTGTTTCTCGGACCACCTGACGGCTCCGCCGCATATCTCTACATCGGCACGATCCTGCACTACGATTCCCTGATGATGCGTCTCAAAAAACGGTCCGACTTTGAGTTTCACAAGTTCAAGGCATTGATCAGTCTCCCGAAACGCATGGACCTGTGGGAGAGATGGGAGCGCATCTGGCGTGAGGACAAAGAGGCAGCACGCAAATTCTACGAAACACGACGTGAAAAAATGGATAGCGGCGCAGAGGTGCTCTGGCCCGAGGTGCAACCGCTTTACGACCTCATGTGCTACCGTGCCGCATCCCCGACTACATTTTCGGCCGAAATGCAAAACGAGCCGCTCGATGAAGAGCAGGCTGTGTTTAAGAATTTCTCATTTTACGTGTCACAACGCACCAAAAACCTCGTCTGCTACGGCGCCGTCGACCCGGCGCTCGGAAAGCGTCGCGGTGACTTCACGGCCATAATCGTCGTCGGGCGCGAGCCGAAGACCGGGAAGATCTACGTGCTCGAGGCCGACATCGGCCGCTACGATCCCGTGAAGACGATCGACAGGATCATCCGCTTGCAGCGGAAATACCGCTGTGTCGGGTGGGGCATCGAGGCCGTGGCCTTCCAGGAGCTCTTCAAGACGATTCTGATCGAAAAATCCCTCGAGGCCGGCACGCCCGTCCCGGCCGTGGGCATCAAGAACCGAACGGCCAAGGAGATCCGCATAGAATCCCTCGCGCCACACATCGAAAACGGCGTCATCCTCTTCGACTCACGGCAGACGACACTCCTCGACCAGCTCCGCTTCTACCCCCTTGCCGACCATGACGACGGCCCGGATGCCCTTGAGATGGCCTTCCGCCTCGCCTACACCGCAGCGCCAATGGAATTTAGAGCAACACGACACGGCCCATCGTGGCACACACGGAGAGGGTTTTAAATGCGAACACCAACGCTGTACGATTTCGCCGGGAACCCGATCAAGAAATCGTCGCTGACGAAAGAACAGGGCGCGCCGGAGATATCCGGCGTCAGGACCTACGGCGAGCTGATGCCGGCGGGAACGCCATCCCCGGCAAGACTCGCCGCGATACTCAAGGCGGCATCGGCAGGCGATATCTTCGCCCAGGCACAGCTCTTCGACGACATGGAAGAGCGGGACGTGCATATATTTTCTGAGATGTCAACCCGGAGGCGAGCCATCACCGGGCTGAAATACGAAATTCTCCCCGCTGACGACTCAAAACAGGCCCTGAAAATCGCAGAGTTCGTCAGCGCAGTGCTGCACTCTCTTCAGGACAGGCAGAACGACATCGCAGAATGCACATCCGTCCCGGCGCTGGTCTTTGCCCTGAGCGATGCTATAGGAAAGGGCCTGTCCTGCACCGAGATTATCTGGGACATATCTGGCGGCCAGTACGTTCCGGCCTCCATCGTCCACAGGCCGCTTCAGTTCTTTCAGTTCCACCCAAAGCGGCCGTCAGAGCTCAGACTCCGTGATGGATCATACGAAGGAGAAGAGCTCATTTCAGGCAAGTGGATGATTCATTTTCACCCATCTCGAAGCGGCTCGCCCTACCGGGCGCCGCTCTACCGGGTTCTCGCCTGGCTCTTCGTTTTTCGAAATTACACATTACGGGCCTGGGTGCAGTTCATCGAGAGCTTCGGCATACCCATCCGCATAGGCCGATACCCCCTGGGATCAAGCGAAGCCGACCAGAAGCTCCTGCTTCAGGCCGTGTCGAACATTGCGGCCGACGCCGCCGTGATCCTCCCGGAGGGCATGGATGTGGACATCATCAACGTTGCCAGGTCTGCAGCCGGGAACCCGCAAATGGCTTTTCAGGAATGGTCGGAAAAGCAGATCAGCAAGGCCATCCTGGGCACATATATGACCGGAGAAACAGGCGGAAGTTACGCAAAGGCCCAGGTGCTGAATGAGGTGAGGCTCGACATCCTTGAGTCTGACGCGTCCCTTATAGAGGCAACAATAAACAATCAGCTCATACGCCCGATCGTACAGCTCAACTTCGGTCCCGATGCCCCCGTGCCCTACCTTCAGTTCGAAATCCCCAGGCCGGATGAGCGGGAAAAGGACGTGAAAGTCCTTGAAACCCTTGTCAAGTCTGGATTCACGGACATCCCGCTCTGGTGGATACGTGAGCGCTTCGGCATACCTGCACCCGAGCAGGGCGATGTGACGCTCCGTGACCTCCTGGCCGGCTCGCTCCCGCAGCCGGGACGCCAGCTCCAGCGGAAACAGACAAACCGATCAGACGACAAAATACAGGCCCAGCAGGCCGAAATCGACGCACTGATTAAACGCCTCGGTGAGGCGGAAGAGATAGGCGAGGCCATGCGGACCCTGCTTGAGCCCGTCATGCAGCTCATTAACGATGCTGACTCCTTTGACGAGCTCGGCGAGCGGATCGCAACGGCTTACCCGGAAATGAACGGAGCAGAAATCGAGCGTATTCTTCAGAAGGCAATTTTCTTGAGCGAACTCTGGGGACGAATAAATGGCGATACTGCTTGATGCCTTCAAGCTGGAGCCGGAAGAAGCTGTCAAGTTCTTCCGCCAGAAGGGCTTTGAAATCACCTTCTCCTGGCAGGATCTCTGGCAGGAGGCTCACGCTAAGGCCTTCACTGTGGCCGGCGTAATGAAAATGGACATCCTCATGGATATCCGCGACGCCGTCGACAGGGCCATATCGGAAGGCAAGACCTTCCAGGAATTCAAAAAAGAAATCGAGCCCATCCTGCAGCGCAAGGGCTGGTGGGGCCATGACCCCGTAACCGACAAGTGGATGGGCACGCTCTGGAGACTCAGAACCATATTTGCCACGAACATCCTGTCCGCCTACCAGGCCGGCCGCTACTGGCAGATGGCGGCCGTGGCCGCCCGAAGACCCTACTGGCAATATCTCGCCGTCCTCGACCGCAAGACGCGGCCATCCCATGCGAGGCTTCACGGAAGGATATTCCCTGCCAATGACCCCTTCTGGGACCACTTCTATCCGCCGAACGGATGGAACTGCCGCTGCCACGTCCGGAGCCTCTCTCGAAGAGAACTCGAACGCTACGACCTGGAAGACCGCGTCGAATCTTCCGAAGGCAGGCTCACCACGAAGACCGTCCCTCTCAGCAAGCGCCGTGGATCAACGACGGAGGTCGTGGAATTCGACGGCATAAGCCCCGATCCGGGATTCAGCTCTAATCCCGGCAAGACGGTGTGGAGGCCTAATCTGGACGAATACGAACGAGAGATCGCAGAGCGCTATGTCACAGAATCCCTGGAGGGGCCAGACTTTGAGAGATTTTTCTTCGGCAAATCACGGGGCAATTTCCCCGTTGCCATATTTGCTGAAGAGTACAAAAAGGCAATCGAAGCGAAGAGCCAAGTTGTGCTTCTAAGTGACGAAAGCCTTGCAAAGAATATTAAACGCCATCCGGAACTTAAAATCGACGATTATCGCAGCCTGCCACAAATCATAGGCGATGCTCATCTTGTTGTGCAAGATGGAGAGCGCACTCTTGTCTTCTACAAGCGGGGGAATAAGATATATTACGCAGTTGTGAAGGCTACAAAGAGCCGCCGAACACTGTTTCTCACATCATTCAGGCTTGCTTCGCACAGCGACGTAGAGTCGATACGCAAGAAGGGACGGATAATTTTAGACAGATTATGATAAAAAAGGGAAGCCCCGGCCTTCCCGGAGAATCTGTGTGGTGGACCCCCTCGCCCCACCGTTTTTTGCGTGCCGGGGACACGCTCAGCATATCGCCGGGGGATTTTACCACAGACCCATAATAACTATAATTTGCTGAGCGGGAAAATCAAGGAGCAAGGAATGATAACGCTAGAAGTCGATGACAGGGAAGTAAAGGACCTGCTGGCAAAATTGCAGGCCAGAATGCACAACCTCCGACCCGTCATGGAGGAAATCGGCGAGCTTATCGTCTCTTCCGTGATCGAAAACTTCGAGCGGGAGGGCCGATATGCCGAAGAAGGCTCGTGGAAAGGTGGATCGAAAAGATGGAAGCGCCTGAGCCCCGTGACAGAGGAACTCAGGCGCAGAAGAGGCCACTGGCCCGGAAAGATCCTCACAGAAAGCGGCAGGCTAAGAAGCTCCATTCATTACTCTGCAGGCTCGAACGAGGTAACCGTTGGCACCAACGTCGTCTACGCCGCCATCCACCAGTTCGGCGGTAAAGCCGGCAGGGGTCATAAAGTCGAAATCCCCGCCCGTCCCTACCTGGTCGTCCAGGATGAGGATCTGGAAGCAATCGAGGAAATCATAATCGACTACCTGATCAATCTTGATTGACTTTGGCAAGGTACAAGGGAAGGCCAACCTACCAATACCTGCGTGACATTACCAAAATCTTGTGCTATAATTGGAGGTGAGAGGTGAAAAGAGCGATGGTTGTTCGAGTGACCCAAACAGAATTTGAACTTGATGACGGCAGGGTATATCAGCATCCTGTTGCTTTGGACTACGTTCCTACGGTCGAGGAGTTTCAGAGCATCTATGACTACTGGGCTACCATGTTTGAGCAAGAATTCCTCAAGGCTGGAAATAAAAAACGGAAAAATCTATCTGGTCAGGTTGCCAGATGGCGCCATATCCGTGAAACGAGTGGTCCTTCTCAAAGAAAACCAACGCCTCCTTTGCCAATCCGACAACCCAATTTACGAACCCTTCGAATTCAACATCGACCCAGCAAAAGGCATAAAGTGGTACATCCTCGGCCGCATCCGCTGGGTAGGACGAGAAATAGACTAATCCCACCCATGAAACCGGGATCAATGTTTAGTAACGTTAAACACCAGACCCCATTCGTTTTTCGCATTTTAAGTGTCAAATTTTGCATTTTAAATGTCAAAAACCGCCAAAAAACCGCAATTTTTCGCATATTACCACTTGGCAATATACTATCATTAACATGTTGAAATCACTTCACAATCGCCACAAAAAACCGCCTGCACATCTTTCGCATTTTGCGTGTCACATCACAGTTTTTGTTTATTGTCTAAAAATAGCTTTCTGCTGACGCCTTGTGATACCCTGCAGAATGCGATCCAATATCATGGCTATGAACAAAATCCCAAGGCCCGATTCAACGCCAACCGCCAGATTCACCCGTTGTATACTGTACAGAATCTTATACCCCAGTCCACCTGCTCCTATCATGGCGGCAACCACCACCATGGAAAGGGCCATCATCACCGTCTGGTTTACACCGGTCATTATGGCGGGAAGAGCAAGGGGCAACTGTATTTTTACAAGCAACTGCCATGAAGTTGATCCAAAAGCCCTGCCGGCCTCTACGACTTCCGGATCAACCTGCCTGATTCCAAGATTCGTTAGCCGCACCATAGGCGGCAATGAAAAGACCACCGTGGCAAGAACGCCCGGCACATTACCAATGCCAAACAACATTATGGCGGGAATAAGATACACAAAGCTGGGTATCGTCTGCATACCATCAAGGATGGGCCTTATAAAAGCATCGAAGCGATCACTTCTGGCCGCCAATATGCCCAGAGGAAGCCCAAGAACCACGGATATAAAAACCGAGGTAGTAACAAGGGCAATCGTGCTCATCCCTTCAGACCACAGCCCGAATGATCCCAGAAGAAAAAGGCTTGCAGCCGAAAAAAAAGCCGTTTTTCGCCCTGACAGAAACCATGCTATCGCAAAGACCGCCAGAATTACAACAGGATAAGGAATAGCATTAAAAAATAATCAATCTGGGCAAGCACCACTGCAATTGATTTGGTCACACCATCGAATGCAGACTCGCAATGGTCGGTAATCCAGGTTATTACAATTTCTATCCATCGACCCAAAGGAATCCTTACGGGAAACTGGCTGTTACTCATATTTATTGGACACTCCTTATCATTTATGATGCCAGGGTTTCAAGAAGACGCTCTCTCGAAACGACGCCTACCAGGCGCTTATTTTCATCGATTACGGCTATAGGAACCGAAGTCCTGGCCGCTACGTCTATAAGCTTCTCCAGAAAGGTATTCTGATCCTGCACGGGAAAATCCCGTGACAGATAATCCAGTACAGAGTTACCATTACCCTGTATAACGGACCTATAGTCAACTACACCACATATCCGCCTGTGTGAATCGACAACGTAGGCATGCCATATTCCCTCGGCATTCATTTTGTTGATAACCTGTTCCCCTGTCTGGTCATCTCTTACAGCCCACTTAGACGGGGGATCCATAATGTCCCGAGCCGTCACGAATTGTGCTTTGGGAAGATCTCGCACAAAATCGGATATGTATTTGGTCTTCGGTTTCAACACTATCTCTGCAGGTGTCCCGATCTGCTCAAAAGCACCGGCTCTCATTATAGCAATTCTCGTTGCAATCCTCAGCGCTTCGTGAAGATCATGGGTAACAAAAACAATGGTTTTCTGAACAACCTTAAGGAGTTTGACGAACTCTTCTTGCATCTGCCTTCTAATCAACGGGTCCAGGGCACTAAAGGCCTCATCCATCAGGAGAATCTCAGGATCGGGTGCAAGTGCTCTGGCAAGTCCCATTCTTTGCTGCATTCCTCCACTCAGTTCGTGGGGATATTGCCTCTCCCACCCCTTTAAACCCACTAACTCAAGAACTTCGGCGGCTCTGGCATACCGCGTCCGTTTATCTACTCCCTGAATCTCCAGACCGTAGGCCACATTATCAATAACCCTTCTATGTGGAAGAAGTGCAAAGTGCTGAAAAACCATTGCAATTTTGCGTCGCCTTATGTCGAGAAGCGTTTTTTGTGAAACGTCCGTAATGTCCTCACCATCTATATACACGCGCCCTCTGGTAGGCTCATGAAGCCTGTTAATACATCTCAAAAGGGTTGACTTTCCGCTACCGGAAAGTCCCATGATAACGAATATTTCTCCAGAGGTTACCGAAAATGACACATCCCTGACGCCTACCACACAGCCGGTCTTTTTGAGCAACTCAGTTTTGGACAGATCTCTGTATTGGTCCCAATTGTCAATAACCCGGTTCCCATTCTGACCGAATATCTTCCAGACACCTGAACATCTAATACGTTCCATAAATACCCTGACCCTTAATTACCCAAGAAATCAATTAACAATGTCCAGGGCAGGTATATAACACCTGCCCCTGGAAAGGTGGTTTACTTCACTCCGGCAAGCCACTTTCCTACGATTTCAGGATGAGACTCTACCCACTCTCTGGCAACGACTTCTGCCGGTTTTGCAGGATTTCCCGGCACATCCTCAAGTTCTGCGATCAGCTTGCTCTCCTCCTCCATCGGGATAAAAAAGTTTTTAAAAAACTTATACGCTTTGGGATTTTTCTTCTTTAGATGGACACCATAGCCCACGTAAACACTGGCCGGCTTCCATCCGCACGCAACATAGCTTTCTTCGGGTTTGCCGGGGATAAATTTCCATTTTGCCGGATCATAGTCAGGCAATTTAACCCAGGTAAGGTCGTAAACAGCCCATATCCATTCTGGGGCCCAGTAATAAAAAAGTATGGGCTTTTTCTTTCTCATTGCTTCCTTCAATTGCGCCTGGAAAACCCATACTTCCAGAACCAGTGGATCAAAGTACTTCTCCAGGCCCAGATCTCTTATTTGCACCCTTGTAATCTGAGTTGACTGCCATCCTCCGGCTCCACACCAAATATCACCTTTGCCATCACCATTTATGTCAAATATCTTTGCATGGGGTATCAGATCTTTGTATGTTTTGATGTTGTATTTTTCTGCAACCCATGTGGGTACAACCCATCCCTGAGGTGCATTGTCAAACAAAAGACTTGCTTCAACAGTCTTTCTCTCTTCCACATACTTCTTCCAGTAGGCCTCTTCATTGGGCATCCATATCTCGGCTTTCACGTCCACAGATCCGTCGCCCTTATCCATAGCAGCCCATGTAGCCGGCTGAGCCAGTGGAAGTATCTTGGCCGGTATTCCCAGCTTCTCTTCCAGTACGTACTTCATGATGTTGGACAGGGCAATCGAAGCAGACCAGGTTTGCTGAGCAATAACAACAGGTTCTTCAGCTTTAGCACTATTTGGACCGAAAACCACTGTCAAAAACGCAAGCGCAACTGCCACAAAGCCAAGAAACCTTTTCATAACCTTACCTCCTTTCTGGTTTTTATAATTGATCTTACTCTTAACCGATGAAAATCCTTCTAAAATCGCCGGAGTTTCCGGGCACCACCATCACAAAAATCAACTCCAAAGCGAGAACTCAGATTCAGGCACGCAAACTATCCCGCCATTTCAAATAGGAAACACGGCAACTTCAGTGAATTTCGAGGCAAACTAGGTCAGGGATAATAATGGGGACGTAGCAAAACTTGCCTGCGGCTCGTTGTTTTGGCTCTGTTTTCTACTCGCCTGATCTTATCTGTATAATGTTGAGAACTAACTGTAAAATCCATTTCCTCACCGTTTCAAAACTATTTCAATAATTCCTTAACATAATATCCATAAACTTGCAATTACTTGAAAAACAAGTCGAGATAGCGTTACCCGATAGTGCTCCGGTGGAAGAAATCATCCCCTGCTTGTGTGGTTCCAGGAAAACCGGGCACATAGGTAGCTCGGTAGGCGTTTCGATGAGTTCATCCCGACTTCTTTTTTCAAAGTATTCTTTTGAGAATACCGACCGTTGAAGCCACAGATCCGTTTGCTAAAGACATTCCATCTCACATACCCCAACCCGCATAAAAACGTCGCATGACCAAAGGCATAGCTCGTAGACAAAAAACCTCCCGCATGACCATTTGACGGTCGAGCTCGCTTTTCAAAACGGCCAGTCCTCCCGCTTTTTCTTTACGTTTTTCACATTGCAAGATGGACTGCCTAAGTTCCCCGGGCAAACCACATCCAAGATATCTCCGCCTCCCATTTTCGTCACATCGAATTTTTCGAAGCAACCCAAAAATTACTTGAAAACCGACGAAAATTGTGGTTAATAAACCGGTGAAGTGCCGAAGTGGTGGAATTTGGTAGACACGCCATCTTGAGGGGGTGGTGGGGGTAACCCCGTGCCGGTTCGAGTCCGGCCTTCGGCACCATCTTTTTTTAAGAGCCTGATCCTATCCTTTTAGATCCGGATCTTGGGCTTTCCTCGATTCATGGTGGTTTTATCGATGAAAAGGCAATGGGATTTGTCCTGGTCGGAGGATGGCGTCGTTATCCTTCTTAAACCCGGCCAACAGAATAAAGTTCAGCTAACCTCCGTCATTAAAACACCGGAGGATTTCAGGGCGGAGATAGACCGGCTGACGGAGGAAGTGAGAGAACTTCTGGAACGGGGTCTTGAGCAATTCAGAGCCAGGCAGGCGAGTCAATCCCAAAGAGTTCTTTCACCGGAAGAAATATGGATTTCCATCAGGACCATGACGGACGAAGAGATGATCAATTACTTTAACAAACTTGAAGAGAGCGTTCGTCGTAGCGTAGCCGATTATGTCTTTTCACACGTAAGCACCTTTTCCGGTAAAGGTCTGCTTTTTGCGCAACTCTACGACCACAATTCGGCAATGCTGTTAAACGATTGACTGCACGAGTCCGGCCATAGCCGATTTGATCCAAGGCCCATCGAAGTTTCTAATCAACCCACAGGGGAACAAAGTTAAAATTCTTCACATCAACAATCCCCTTATCGGTTATCTTAAGCTCCGGAATTACCGGAAGTGCTATAAAAGACAGGGCCATGAACGGATTTTCCATGGATGTACCCAGGGCTCCCGCCCGTTCTCGAAGATCTGCGAGTTTTTTCGCAACGTGCTCTACAGAACTGGGGGTCATGAGCCCCCCTACGGGCAACTCAAGCACCAAAACCTCGCCGGAATCTGATGCCACGGCAATACCACCTCCGGCACGACGTACCGCATCGGCCGCGTATGCCATGGCTTCATCGGAGACGCCGGCCACAATAAGGTTGTGACTATCATGGGCAATCGTAGATGCCAGGGCGCCCATCTTAAGCCCAAGTCCTTTACAAAAGCCCAGAGAAGGCCTGCTACCCCGAATGTATCTGTTCCAGACTGCAATTTTTATGATGTCCCTCTCGGGGTCACTCACGGCTTCTCCGTCTTCAATCTGTGCCTCCTCAACCAGAGAGTCCGTCAATATGCTTCCTTCCTTCAATCCAATCACCCGGATGTATCTTCCTTTTGCCGGTATTTTAAAATCCTCCGGCCCTATTTTTTCGATTTCCATGGGGCTCCCGGGCAGATCGATTTCAGCAGATTCCTCTTTTGTAAGTCTGCCATCGCCAAAGACCTCCACGCCTCTTTTGAAAACCCTTTGAGGCATCCAGGGGTTCAGGGAAGGGCTTACGGAAAAGTCAGCAATAGATCCGGGAACCAGGGCTCCTCGGTCGCCGAACCCGAAATACAGAGCCGGAGTCAGTGATGCCATGGCCAGGGCCCTTATCGGATCAATGCCTTTTTCCATGGCCCTGTTGATCTGAACGGTGAGATGACCTCTTGTCACTAGATCGTCAGGGTGACGGTCGTCGCTTACAAACATGCATCTCGGCCAGGTGTTCTCGTTAACCATGCCGATAAGTTTATCAAGATCTCTGGATTGGCTTCCTTCACGGATCATGATCCACATACCGGCGGCAAGTTTTTCTATCGCTTCCTCTGGGCCGGTACACTCATGATCCGAGGTTACTCCGGAGAAAACATAGGCGTTCAGATCTTTGCCCAGAACGAGAGGAGCATGGCCGTCAATAAGGGTATCACCGAAAAGAAGAATCTTATCCCAGACATCTCGGGTCCCGGCAATTACGCCGGGGAAGTTCATCAATTCTCCAAGCCCGAGCACTCTGGTATGGTTTTTATACCGCCAGAGGTCAACGCCGTTTAAAACTGCCCCGGAGGTTTCAAGAGGCGATGCGGGAACACAGCTCGGAAGCATCATATAATAATCTACCAGTTTTACGGATTCTGCGCACCTGAGAAAGTAATCAAGCCCTTTTTCTCCGAGAACATTTGCTATTTCATGGGGATCAGCAACAACGGTTGTGGTTCCCCAGGGAATCACGGCTTCCGCAAACCTATCGGGCGTAAGCAGTGAGCTTTCTATGTGTATATGGCCTTCGATAAAACCCGCACAAACGAAAGCCCCCTTGAGATCGATATTCTCGTGGGCTTCGTAGTTTCCCCACCCGACAATAATCCCTTTATGAACGGCAAAGTCGGTTTCGTGCACGAGTCCGGTAAGAGGATGTGCGATGCGTGCATTACGAAAGCACAGCTCTGCCGGAGAATCGCCCCGGGCAACACTGAGGAATTCCATTAAAGCGTCATAAGCGAGCCCTTTCAGCCTCATTTCAGATCGCCTCCGGAACGGACACTAAAAAGGGCAACCGGTATGGCCCGGTTGCCCCGGTATCGAAGAGATCAGGACAGCCCAAGAGCCTTCCGTTTGGAATTTACGTGTGCAATTATCAGATCGGCTGCCCTTTCGGGATCGGACTCCACGGCAAAGGTCGCTCCCACAACTTCCTTTAATCCCGAAGTGAGCAGACCCACAATGTTTCTGCTACCCATTATCGGCGGGGTGACGCCTAGAACCGTATAAATTCCCGAAGCAACAGCATAGCAGGCAATAGCTACGGCCTTTTCCGAGTACCATTCAGGGGCCGCGGCGGCAATGGGCAGATCAGATATATCCACACCGAGCGAATTTGCCAGGGCCGCAGCAAGAACCAGGATTCGGATGTTATCCACGCAGCTTCCCACGTGCAGTACGGGCGGTATGGATAGCGTCTCACATACTTTCCTGAGACCGGGACCGGCCTTTTCTGCGGCTTTAAGCTGTTTTAATCCTGCCTTACCATGAGCAACGGCGGCGCAACCCGTGTCAACGACCAAAATATCGTTCGCAATAAGGCGACCGGTAAGGGTCACATGGCCAAAATCATGACGAATCCTGGGATTATTACATCCGACAACGCCAACGGCCCCCTTTATAAGGCCGTTTTTCACGGCATCGAGCAGTGGATCAAGAGAATTGCCCATTGCTTCGAGTAAGGCTTCCACACTGAAGCCGCTTATGATTTTCACCGGCTCGACGGGAATATAAACCCTTTCCGCAATCCTGTTGGGAAAGTTTTCGACCGCTTCTTTTACAAGCTGATAGGCAAGTTCCCGCGCTCCTTCCGGATGAAACTCTCTGTGCTCCATGTGAGGAAACCTGGCCTTTTCAGAGGTGGATATCATCCTGGTGTGGTAACATCTGGCAAGATCTCCAAGGGCGGGCATTATGCATTGATAATCCACTATCATCATTTCAACGGCCCCGGTTGCCAGAACCAGTTCCGTCATGAGATGGTTCCCGGCCATTGGTATGCCGCGGCGCATAAGGATCTCGTTACCCGTACAGCAAAGACCTGCCAGGTTTATCCCCGAAGCACCCTTTTTTCTGGCGAGCTCCAGAAGACTTTCATCCTGGGAGGCCTGAGCTATCATTTCGGAAACAAGAGGGTTGTGGCCGTGAAGAACGATATTGACCTGATCTTTTTTAAGAACCCCGAGGTTTACACTGCTTTCAACGGGTTTCGGGACCCCGAAAAGCACATCTGAAATTTCCGTTGCAATCATGGAGCCTCCCCATCCGTCGGCAAGAGCGGTTCTCAGGCCATGGAGAAGCAGGCTCTTCCAGTCGTTATCGACTCCCATGTGTGTTCTGTGCATCATTTCGACGACTTCTCTGTCAATCCCCCGGGGTACTATGTTCAGCTTTTGCCAGAGGGCCAGGCGTTTTTCGGGTACTCTTTTAACAAAAGAAACAGCCTTCTTACGGGTCCCGAAATCCTCTTCAAGCCTTTCCGCTACTGCTCCGGCAAGGGACAGAAGATCACCGTGGTCATCGGCGTTAATGCCCAGTTCCGCTGCAAGCCTCCTCAGTTTGGCCTCATCCCTGATCGTATATCCCGGTGCTTTACCTTCGGAAACGGCCTTCAGGATTTCCAGAAGATCACGGCCATGATCGGAATGAGATGCGGCGCCGGCTGCTATCATCCTGCACAGGTTCCTCGCCACGATTATGTCGGCATCGGCCCCGCAAACTCCCTTCTGAGCCCCCTCCCCGAAGGGGTCGATCCTGCAGGGTCCCATAACACAATTTCTGCAACTGAGCCCCAACTCACAAAAGCCGCAGTGAGGAAGCTGAGCTTCATATCTGTCCCACGCAGTTTCAATCCCCTCTTTTGCCATTCTGGCAAGCATTAAGCGGCCGTCTTCGGTGATGGTACGGCTGGCGGGTTCCTTCAGGCCCATTGCTCCCTCCTCCTCTGAAGGGTTTACTCAACTGCAAACACAAAACCGCTACCGGCATTTCAATGCCGACTTATTTTTTAAGAGCAAAACTGCTCCGTTCCGCGGCAGTTACATCTTATACTTGCCGAATTCCTCAGGATCCATGTCTTCGAGAAGTTCTGCGAGCTTTTCCTTATCATTCGGCGTGACGACAGGGATACGCTCGTCCTGGAGACTTTGAGAAGACTTCCGGAAGACTTTGTCACGGACGAAGATCGGGGATTGAGTTCGAAGGGCGAGGGCTATTGCGTCGCTGGGTCTTGCGTCAATCGTACTCTCCACACCCCCCAGATTCAGGTGAATCAGAGCATAATAGGTGTTGTCCCTGAGATCGCAGACCTCGATCTTTTCGACTCTGACGTTAAGATGATCCAGTATGTTCTTCATAAGATCATGGGTCATCGGGCGCGGGAATTCGATATTTTCGAGTTTCATCGCGATTGCCGTAGCTTCCATGATACCTATCCAGATGGGAAGGACCCTGTCTCCGTTCTTTTCCCGAAGGATTACGATGGGCGTGTTTGTCTGGGGATCCATGACAAGTTCTGAAACCATCATTTCATAAATCATGGTCTCTCCTAATAAACGGTGTTGGTTACCCTATTGTTGTCTATAAGCTCACCCTTTAATGAATGAGCATATCCTTCAACAATCCTGACGGCAACGATCTTTCCTACCAGTTCCTCGGGGCCATCGAAATTAACAATCCTGCCGTGAGGGGTTCGTCCCGTAAGCTGGGTACCACCGGCTTTACTCCTGCCCTCAACAAGAACCTCTCTTACGAGACCCTCTTCGGCTTTATTTTTTTGCAAGGTTATTTCCGCCTGCCTTTGCTGTAACTCTACAAGCCATCGGGTTTTGGTTTCGTCATCGACTTTCGGTTCCATACGAGAAGCAACGGTGAAGGGTCGATCGGAGTATCGGAAAGAGAATAACCCGTCGAACCGGACTGTTTCAATGACCTTCATGGTTTCTCTGAAGTCGGCTTCGGTCTCTCCCGGAAATCCCACCATTACGTCCGCACTTATTGCGATATCGGGCCGATAGGACCTAAGTCTGTCTATTTTGCCAAGATATTCCCTCTGGGTATACTTGCGATTCATAAGGCGCAAAATCCGATCAGAACCTGCCTGGAAGGGAAGATGAATCTGGGGACAGAGGGTTTCCAGGTCTCTGAAACAGGCCATGAGATCTTCCGTAAGATCCTTGGGATGAGACGTGGTGAAACGAACTCGGAGTATCCCAAGCTCTCCGGCCACGTGGTTGATTTGTCTGAGAAGATCGGCAAAGGTGACCGGAGGATTGAGGGTCTTACCATAGGAGTTAACATTCTGACCCAGCAGGAGGACTTCTCTCGCCCCTTTCCTCGCCAGGGCCTCGATTTCATTGATAATATCTTCTACCGGTCTGCTCCTTTCTCTCCCTCTTACATAAGGCACAATGCAGTAGGTGCAGAAGTTATTACATCCCTGCATGATCGTCACAGGAGCAACTACTTCAGTATTCCATGATGGATCCGACGGGTTAAGCCATTCCATACCACAGGATTTTTCTTCTTCGGGAAAGCTACTCACTTTTTGTCGCGTTTCAGCAACAAACTGTACGAGCCTCGGGAAGTCGGCCAGCCCCCTCGTGCCCACGACGATATCGACATGAGGAAAACGTTCAAAGATTCTTTCACGAACCTGTTCGGCCACGCATCCACCCACGGCGACAATTGAGTGAGGTGATTTTTTCTTCAGGTTCTTCAGGCGACCCAGCAGGGAATAGAGCTTCTGTTCCGCCTTTTCTCTCACCGAGCAGGTGTTTATAAAAATGACATCCGCCCTCGAAGGATCATCAACGAGCTCGTAGCCCTCCAGGCTCAGCATCCTTTGAACACGCAACGAATCATACTCATTCATCTGGCACCCAAAGGTGTGCACATAGAGGCGTCCTTTAGTCTGTAACTCAGCACAGGGAGTTCTCATCGGAACCTGCAGGCCTCCTCTCCAGCGTCTCAATATTTTCCTCGCCCGCAAAGGGTTGCAACCCCAGCGAATCTTTTTCACAGGTAATTAACGCATCCATAACATCTTCCTGCCCCGGGGAAATCTGAAGCATAATAAGGCCACGAGAGCGATCAATGGTAGTGACCACTGCCACTCCTTCATAAGCCTCGAGAATGAAACTCAAATAGTGAATTTTTTCAGGTTTTATGTAGTAATACCTGATTGTAGATTGCTTCACCATAAGGCCCGGCCAATTCTGTAACCTTTTGATTTTTTATCGGGACGATTTATGGTATCAGAGAACGCTTAATTCAAAAAGAGTCAATGTTGCTTTGAGGAGCAAACCATGAGAAGGTACCGGGCGGTCTGGGCTCTTGTTTTAGTTCTGGGGCTTTCTCTTGCCGACGTTTCCTCCGGTGAGCTTCAGAAGTTTTACGCCCAGGGGGTGGCGCCTTATGCTGAAGGGGACGCCGGCGTAAGAGATCGAGCTGTTAGTGACTTCAAGCAGCAGGTACTCTTACAGGCCATTATGGAGATAATCGGACCGGAGTCGGTCAAAGAAAACGAAACGCTAATCAACGAAAGTATTTTGTCATCTCCTGACAGGTTCATAAATGCCTACAGGATCATTTCCGAGACCGTTACCGGCGGGCTTTTCAGGATAAGCGGTGAGGCCGAAATATCCCGCCAGCTACTTGAAGACGAACTAAAGGCTCTGGGTATTGCCGGGCCTTCCACTGCCGGCACATCAGAGAGCGAATACGAGGCAATACCTGCACGGACTATCTTATGGGAAGACCGGTCGTCCTGTGAAAATTACGGTAATGAGTTCGCCATGATGCTGATGGACTTTCTGGCTCAGAAGGGATGGTCGATAAACCAGGCAAGCGAGACGACCGCTACGGCGAAGAGTCACTTCCGGTGGGTGATCAACAGCGAGCTTACCTGTCCTGAAAATCTGGACGGTTCTTACATAGTCGGGACTGTTGAGATAAGAGATGGAGCAACGGGTTCCATAGAAGCGGTTATATCGGAAAGGGTTCAGAAAGAGGCAGAGAGCCCAATACTTGAGGGTCTTATCTCTCTTGCCGAAATCATGAAACCCCAGCTGGTCAGAATACTCGAAAACGGTAAAGCGACCACCCACGCCGAAAGCCTGCCCAAAAGAGAAGAAATGCCTTTGACGAATTCGACCTGGGAGATAACAGTCCCGGATCATCCATGCCTTGTCAGATGGGGACAACTGGAAAAGGCTCTGATCGATATAAATCTAACTTTCCGGGTTTCAAAAATGACCATCGGGGCCGGGGGATGCAGGGTTTTTGTGGAAGGGTTGCCTTCTTCATTTCCGGAATATTTGTATGAGCTTGAGGAAAAGAAAACGGTGGCTTTAAAGATCGACTATCTGGATCCTTCGGCACGGACCTTAAGGATTCGGATCTTCGACACTTTCCAGACGGGATCTGCCAGCAGGAATCAGTAATTCATGACCGTTCCGAATATTCTGACCATTCTGCGCATTCTCCTTACGCCCCTTCTGGTCTGGCTTCTTATGGGAAGCCGCCTGGAAGCAGCCCTTATCGTTTTCTTTGTTGCCGGCATTACAGACGGACTGGACGGGTTCATTGCCCGGGCCTTTCATCAGAAGTCCCGACTTGGAGCATTCCTGGATCCAGTTGCGGACAAGCTCTTGCTGGTAAGCTCTTTTGTCCTACTTGCCAGGATTCATCTGATTCCCACCTGGCTTGCCATAATCACCGTAAGCCGTGACGTAATAATATTGCTCGGAGTATTCCTCTTTATGCTGAACAACATATCCTTTGAGATACGGCCTTCCATCCTGAGCAAGCTCACCACTCTATCTCAGATAGTGACCGCTCTGGTGGTTATGAGCTCCAGGATTTATCCCGATTCCAGGGCAATGCACAAAGGTCTTTTTATATTGACCGCCGCCCTTACCGTTGCAAGTGGTCTGCATTATATCTACAGAGGGTTCAGCATCTGGGAGGCACATAGGATAGAAGAAGGCCTATGAGATGGCACGAACTCATCGAAAAGCTGTGGTATTCCGACTTCCCGGTCACTCCGCTAAAGGGAATCCTGAGCATTCCCTGGAAGGTATTGTCAGATGCCACCGCGACAAGAGCATCCTCAAAGGCCCTGCGAGTTCCTTCCGTCGTTGTCAGCACAGGAAATCTCGTATCCGGAGGTACCGGAAAAACTCCATTCACCATATGGCTGGCAAAAAAGCTTCATCATCTGGGAATCAGGGTTTCGATTGTTGCACGTTCCTTTGGAAATCAGTGCAGTCTCACACATCAGGTTGAAAGTCCAGGGAGGGAGCACTCCGCGTACGATATATCGGGAGACGAGCCGCTTCTGATGAGGAATTCCCTGGGGGATATTCCCGTCTGGGTGAGCAACCGGAAGTGGTATGCAGTCTTGATGGCTTACATTCACCATTCGCCCGATGTTATCCTGATAGACGACGGGTTTCAGCACCGAAGGATAATCAAAGATATGGAATTGCTTTTGTTTGATGCAGGAGACCTCTGGGGAAACGGAATCCTTCACCCCTTCGGACCCTTACGCGAACCTCTCCATCATCTGGCAGGAGCGGATGTCGTGGTGATAACCGGAATAGAGGAAGAAAGATTTGCTCCGGCCGAGATGGCACTGAGAAGATGGGCCGGTATGGAGAAGCCTTTCGTAAAAGTGATCAGAAAGATTAAGGGAATCAGATTGGGGGGAAGGATTCTGGAGCCGTCTTCATTCAAGAATGTGCCGATCTGCGCTTTCTGTGGAATTGCCCGCCCTGCCCGTTTTTTTCGACTGCTGGAACTCAGCGGTTTTAATCTGAAAAAAACCCTATCCTTTCCCGATCATTATCGCTATAGAAACGAGGACTTACACAAAATACTTGAGAAAAGCAGGAGAGCAGGCAAAATGCTTATCATCTGCACGGAGAAAGATTACTACAAGCTTCCACTTCTCTGGAAGGATGTCGTGGGAGTGGCAATAATGGATATGGAGTTAGTCACACCGGTTGAAGTGGTGATGCAATGCGTCGTTGAACCAATTGTCCATGCCGTAGAGGAACGAAAATGCACATTCCGGCTCTTTTAAAGATAGGCTTCGTTTTTGCGGCGGCACTTCTTGCCATAAGAAAAGACATCGCCCTGGGGCATATATTTATGGGTTCTTCCGTTCTGCTTGGCTTTATTTTCGGCATGACGCCTTTGCAACTTCTGAACGGGATTTATCATGCTCTGACTCATCCCAAAACTCTTGCACTGGCCTGTGTGGTTTCTATGATTCTCGTTTTAAGCCACAGCATGGAAAAGGCCCGCGAGATGGAAAGGCTCCTCGACTCTTTCCAGGGCCTGGTCAGGAATCCACGCCTCAACCTGGTCATATTTCCTGCCCTGATAGGGTTATTACCCATGCCAGGTGGGGCAATTTTTTCGGCTCCGATGGTGAAAAACATCGGCAGCAGGCTTGGTCTCACGGGAGCTCAGCTGAGTTATATAAATTACTGGTTCAGACACATCTGGGAATACTGGTGGCCCCTGTATCCCGGAATTCTCCTGACCACAACTCTTTCGGGTATTGACCTCTGGAAGTTTATTTTTTGCACCTTCCCGCTTACGGTGGTGGCCATTCTGTCGGGATACTTACCTCTGGGAAAGGTCATCGTATCGGGGCGGTCGGAAAATCATCCATCACATCCTCCCATAAAACCCTTCCTGAAAGGGCTAATACCGATAGCAATTGTGATAATAGGAGGTCTCGGGCTTGGAAGTGTTCTTTCGATCTTCTGGCCTTCCACATGGGCACCGGTTTCAAAGGAATTGGGCCTGATATCGGCTTTAACGGTATCGGTAGTGTATGTGTGGGTAAAAAACGGCTTTACTCTGCGAGAGTGCCTTTCTGTTATCGTTCAGAAGCAACTGGTGAAAATGTTCTACATGGTCTGTTCCATATTGATTTTTAAAACGATACTCGAAGAAAGTCATGCTGCAGGGCAGATAACGGACGAACTTCTATCGCTCGGCATCCCTCTCATGCCGGTTTGCATTATACTTCCTTTCCTTATGGGGCTTATCACCGGAATCACCATTGCTTTTGTGGGGACCAGCTTTCCCATACTCATCGTTCTGATAAAGTCCGCCAATCAGGCAAACTTCATGCTGCCTTACCTGATGCTTGCACTTGCTTCCGGCTTCATCGGGGTACTCGTGTCCCCGGTTCACCTCTGCCTCCTGCTCTCCAACGAATACTTCCATACAGCCCTCCAGCCCGTTTACAGGTATGTGGCCGTTCCGTGCACAATTCTCTTCGCAAGTATGGTCGCCTATTTCGGCCTTTTAAGATATTTCCTGCCACCGTCTTAAGCGGCAAAATTCCTTAAAAGCCTTGTCATACTTGACCAAGTCGCTTAAATGACAAAACCGTTAAGAAACAAGACGAAAAAGACACAGGAGGCAATTTATGAAACACAGAAAAATCTGGATTTTTCAGGCTCTGATCATAAGTCTTCTTTTTAACGGGATGGCAACCGCTGCCCTTTTCTGGCCCTTGAGGGAGGCTCTGGGCATTATGAAAGCCTACGTTAAGCCTT
Organism: Thermodesulforhabdus norvegica; assembly: GCF_900114975.1. Classification (NCBI taxonomy): domain Bacteria; kingdom Pseudomonadati; phylum Thermodesulfobacteriota; class Syntrophobacteria; order Syntrophobacterales; family Thermodesulforhabdaceae; genus Thermodesulforhabdus; species Thermodesulforhabdus norvegica. Next base: position 463,469 of record NZ_FOUU01000002.1, on the reverse strand, counting down.
TGCTGGAAAACCAGGAACTTAAAAGTCAGCTTCCTGAATCGCTCCTCCAGTTTGTCAACAACATGCGGGATTTCACCGACATGATAACCCAATATTCACCTGTGTTCCTTTTCGGAGTAATGGGCACAACTACCCTGCTCCTGTGGATTGCTCTTTCCGTTGCGGGTGCAAGGCGTATCGGGAAAGCTGTTGAAGAAGCCACAAGGGGCCGGCCTGAGGCAAGACCGGTTTCCGAAGGGGCCGAAGAAAGAAAGCCTCCGGCGGTTCCCGGCGAATATGACGAAAGAAAGCGCCTTATGCCCGCCGTCCAGTTACTTGCCCTGCTCCAGAGGGAAGGTCGTTTCGTCGATTTCATCCAGGAAGATCTTACTCCTTATGACGATGCCCAGATAGGTGCTGCGGTAAGGGCACTCCACGAGGACTGGAGAAGGCTCTTTAGAGAGCATGTTCATCTTGAAACAATTTACAGAGAAGCTGAGGGATCTGAGGTTACCGTTGCCGAGGGGTTTGATTCTGCCGCAGTTCGCTTAACCGGGAGGGTTATCGGATCGCCACCCTTCCACGGCATCTTACGCCATCGGGGCTGGCGTCTCATTAAGCTCGACCTCCCTCAGGTCTCAGATCCCGAACGGACGGAGTGGATTATCGCTCCGGCCGAAGTGGAGGTAGAAGACCGAACCGTGGAAAGACCACAATCAGGGGAGGTTAACGTTGAAAAATCCTAAATACGTTATCGGGATCGACCTTGGAACGACCAACTGTGTCGTGGCCTATGCACCGCTAGAGGATAAGAAACCGGAAATAAAGATCTTCAACGTACTGCAAATTACCGCACCAAACGAGATGCGTGCATTGCCCCAGCTACCGTCCTTTGTTTATCTGCTGGGCGGTCACGACATAAACCCATCAAGTGTTCGTCTTCCCTGGCAGGAATCACCACGCAATGTAGTCGGGCATTTTGCCCGAAAAAGGGGCTCCGAGGTACCTCATCGGCTGGTTTCATCGGCAAAGTCATGGCTTTGCCACAGCGGAGTGGATCGAACGAAGCCGATACTTCCCTGGGGAAGTCCCGAAGAAGTCGAAAAAATTTCCCCTGTCGTTGCTTCCTCACTACTTCTGGCCCACCTGCGGGATGCCTGGAACCATTCCATGGCCTCTGAAGATCCATCGTCCCGATTCGAATACCAGGACATCTACATCACCGTGCCCGCTTCTTTCGACGCCGTGGCAAGAGAACTTACCGTTAAGGCTGCAAAGATGGCAGGTCTGGAAGAGTTTACACTTCTGGAAGAACCGCAGGCAGCGTTTTACGCCTGGATTGACGCCCATGGAGAAAACTGGAGAAACAAGGTTAAGGTGGGGGACTGCATTCTGGTTTGCGATATAGGAGGCGGAACAACCGATTTCAGCCTGATAGAGGTTGCAGAAGAAGATGGTACCCTCACGCTTAAGAGGGTTGCCGTTGGTGAGCACATACTTCTGGGCGGGGACAACATGGATCTGGCTCTTGCCTACGCCCTGCGACAGAAAATCGCTTCCCGTCTGGATGACTGGCAATTCCGTGCATTGTGGTATCAGGCAAGGGCTGCAAAGGAAAGGTTACTTTCCAGACCCGAGGCCAGATCAGAACCCGTGGTTATTTTCGGCAGGGGAACGGGCATTGTAGGGGGAACGATAAAAACGGAGCTTCACAAAGAGGAAGTGGAAAAAATTCTGGTAGACGGATTCTTCCCCAAATGCTCATTTGAAGAAGCCCCCGTCAGAACTGCCCGAATAGGCGTTCGTGAAATGGGGCTTCCTTACGAAGAAGACCCCGGAGTAACCAGGCATCTGGCATCCTTCCTCAGGCGTCACATAGATCGAGTTGCCGGGTTCCCGACGGCCGTTTTGTTCAACGGCGGCGTGATGAAGGCAGAGGTTCTAAGGTCACGTGTGGTTGATACGATGCGAGAATGGAGCGGAGGAGAAATCCGGGAGCTCGCCTACAGTGATCTGGATCTAGCAGTGGCAAGAGGAGCCGCTTATTACGGGTTGGTAAGGCGGGGTGCAGGCATTCGCATAAGAGCCGGTGCATCCAGATCTTACTACATAGCTATTGAACGGGCTATGCCTGCAGTTCCGGGAGTACCGACACCTACGAAGGCTCTTTGTGTTGTACCTTTCGGCATGGAGGAAGGAACCTCTGCGGAAATCCGCGAAAAAGAATTCGGCCTCGTGGTGGGGCAACCTGCCGTATTTCGGCTTTTTTCTTCGACATCCCGTCAGGTAGACAGGATCGGTGAAATGATAGAGGACTGGGAAGGAGCCATGGAGCCCACGGCCATAATGGAAACGATCCTGCCTGCCTCTGAGGAAGAGGAAGGCGGAACCGTCGTACCGGTATGGCTCGAAAGTGCCATGACGGAGATTGGCACCCTGGAACTCAGGTGTGTGGACGTACTTCGTCCGGAACGCAAGTGGAAGCTTGAATTTAACCTTAAGGAAAGAGCATCCGGTGAAGCCAGTGAAACATCTTCCGTGGGACACAACGAGTATGAACGGGTCTGAAAGGGAATTCAGACACAAGTACATACTGGGAATTGATCTGGGAACCACCAATTCGGCAGTAAGTTTTGCAGACCTCACCGCTGAAAGGCCTGAGCCGTCTCTCTTCCCGGTTCTTCAGATCGTTGCACCGGGAGAGGTTGCAGAAAGGTCTTTGTTACCTTCCTTTCTGTACCTTCCGGGACCATACGAACTCCAGCCGGACGACCTCAGGTTGCCCTGGAATGAAAGTCCCGAGTATGTAGTGGGAGAATTCGCAAGGGAGCAGGGAGCCCTCGTTCCAGACCGCATGGTTTCTTCCGCCAAATCCTGGCTTTGTCATAGCCGTGTTAACAGAAAAGACCCAATTCTTCCCTGGGGCGTAACGGCTCCGGACATCTGCAAGGTTTCCCCGGTGGAAGCCAGTGCACGATACCTTGAACACATAAGGAACGCATGGAATTACGGGAAGGGGCGTCTGGACCCGGAAGCGCTCTTCGAAGAACAGTTCATCATTCTTACGGTACCGGCATCTTTTGATGAAGTGGCCCGCGAGCTTACCGTAGAAGCGGCCAGAATGGCCGGAATGCGCCAGTTTACGCTTTTAGAAGAGCCGCTCGCAGCCTTTTACTCATGGATCCACCGCCACAAGGACGAATGGCAATCTCTCATGAAGCCCGGCGACGTGATCCTTGTGTGCGACGTAGGAGGCGGCACCACGGATTTTACGATCATAACGGTCAAAACAGGAGAGAAAGGCCTCCGGTTTGAAAGGCTTGCCGTGGGCGAGCACTTGCTTCTCGGCGGAGATAACATGGATCTTACCCTGGGGAGATACGTAGAAGCAGAGATTTTCAAAAAAACCGGAAGCCTGGATGCCAAGCAGTGGAATCAGCTGTGTCACAGGTGCCGCAGCGCCAAGGAAGTACTTCTGGGCAGTGGAGACGTAAGAGAGATCAGGGTCACCGTGGTTGGAAGGGGTACCAGATTGATCGGAGGTTCTTTCAGCGCCACCCTTACAAAAGAAGTGGTGGAAAAACTCATTGTGGAAGGTTTTTTCCCGGTAGTATCTCTTGACGATCGCCCCGGCTCCGAAGGGCGAACCGGCCTCACGGAATGGGGTCTGCCCTATGTTCAGGATCCGGCGATAACCAGACATCTGGCTTCATTCTGGTGCAGATTTGAAAACCTGGTCAAAGAGGAAACCGGGCGTGACCGACCCTACCCCGATTTTATCCTCTTTAACGGCGGAGCCGTTACATCGCCAATTCTCCGAAATCGCATAAAAGAGATTGTCGGTAAATGGTTCGAAGATCGAGCGGGTAAAAAAGGCTGGAAACCGCAAGAACTGGACAATCCCAGACCAGATCTGGCGGTGGCTTTCGGAGCGGCCTATTACGGGCTCGTTCGTTACGGAATAGGAGTAAAGGTCGGGGCAGGAAGCCCGAGATCCTACTACATCGAGATCGATCGCACACCGGAGCTCGAGGAGACTCAACGAAGAGTCCTCTGTGTTATTCCCAGAGGTACCGAAGAAGGTTTTGAAGTGGAACTGAAAGAGCCCGGGTTCGAGGTCGTCACTAACAGGCCGGTGGCCTTTCGGCTTCTCAGTTCGGCAACCCGCATCGGGGATCAACTCGGGGACGTTGTGGTGCTGGACGAAGAAGAATCGACCTTACTGCCACCTATCCGTACGGTTCTTCGTTTTGGTAAAAAAGGAGTCACAAAAAACATCCCGGTAGGGCTCACCCTTCGTTTTACCGAGGTTGGGACTCTGGAGCTCTGGTGCAAATCTATGGTAACCCCTCATGTCTGGCAACTTCAATTTGACGTACGACAGGGCAGTGATTCCCAGGTGGCTTCAAACCACCTGGAAGAGACACTCGACGAAGCCGTTATCGAAGCCGGAATTAACGCAATCAGAAACGTTTTTACTCCGGCCGAAGAAAGCAGTCCGTCTCCCGATGAACTGGTTAAGGTGCTCACGGATATTTTTGAAATCCCCCGAGAAAGGTGGTCCCTTGCCCTGATACGCAAGATATCCGACTTCATGCTGGAAATGGCCGAGGGCCGAAAACGTACCTTCCATCATGAAGCCCGATGGCTCAATCTACTGGGATTCTGTATGCGTCCGGGATACGGGCATCCTCTTGACGAATGGAGAATGAAACAGATATGGAAGATCTATCCGGCAGGCCTGACCTTTCCGAGGCAACCTCAGTGCCGCGTGGAGTGGTGGATATTCTGGCGTAGGGTCTCCGGCGGGCTGACCTCGGGACAGCAATTACACATATTTCAGAACATTCGACCCATTATTACGGGTGAAAACCGCTCAAAAGCGAAAAAACCCAGGGATGCCCGCATATTATCTCCACAGGAACTGCTCGAAATAAAAATGGCCGCCGCCAGTCTTGAACGCCTGCCCGTTGACGTAAAGATAGAACTGGGACGTAATCTTTTAAAGGGAGTTCTATCCTCACGAAAGCCAAGGCCTCAGGACCTCTGGTCTCTGGGGAAAATAGGCGCCCGGGTGCCTCTTTACGGACCCCTTGATAGAGTGGTGCCTCCGGAAGTAGTGATGGAGTGGGTTGATCAAATGATTGTCCGTTTTTCCGATGCAATTGATGATAAGCTGGCTCAATGCCTCGTTCATCTTGCCCGATACACGGGAGACAGGGGAAGAGATTTACCGGAAGAGGAACGAAAAAGGCTTTATGAATTGTTGCTTAAAAGGATCTCTCAGGATAAGCTTAAACCGCTTATCGAGCTCAGATCTGAAGGGCTTAGTGATGAAGAAAAAGAGTGGTCCTTCGGTGAGTCGCTGCCGGTCGGACTGGTCCTTGCCCAACAGAGTTAAAGGAGAGGTGCCGAAATGTGTGAAGCCAATGCCTATTTGATAAGAGGAAATAGCGAAGAGCTTTTCATGGAAGCGGTAGATATTGTGGAAAACGAAGGTGGTTTTCTCAAGATGCGGAATATCTTCGGTGAACAGAAGAGGATAAAAGGCGTCATCCGAAGGATGGCCCTTGTGGAGCATAAAATCCTTATAGAAGAAACTGAATGAACTACCGGGTCTTCGCAAGAAATCCGGTCTGAAAGGGCTCCTTAAGAGAGCCCGGCGGAAGACGATGAATCCGATATGTCCTGTAAGCGGGCGGAAGAAGCCCGAAGGATTTGTTCTACCCTTGTTACTGTGGATGCTCGTTACGGGATGTATCCTGGTATGTGCTCTGATAGCAGTTTTTTTAGCTCACATCGAAAAAAACCTGCCGTCGATAGATTCTCTTAAAAACTACCGTCCCCCCGTTGTGACCACGGTCTATGCACGAGACGGATCCGTAATCGGCGAGTTTAATCTAGAGAGAAGGTATCTGGTTCCTTTTGAGCAGGTACCGGGTCACGTCAAGCAGGCTTTTCTGGCCGCAGAGGACGCGCGTTTTTACGAACATCCCGGTGTGGATATATGGAGTGTAGTCCGTGCGGCAGTGGTAAACTTAAAGGCCGGAGCAATCGTTCAGGGAGGCAGTACGATCACCCAGCAGGTTGTTAAAGCCCTTCTGCTCAGCCCCGAAAGGACATGGGAAAGAAAAATACGAGAGGCCATTCTTGCTTACAAGATCGATAAATTTTTAACCAAAGACCAGATCTTCTACATTTATCTCAACCAGGTATATTTCGGTGCCGGAGCCTACGGAGTTGAAGCGGCGGCGAGAACCTACTTCGACAAACACGTCAGGGATCTCACGGTAGCCGAAGCTGCGCTCCTGGCGGGTCTGCCCAAAGCCCCTTCGAAATTCAATCCCTTCGAAAATATGGATGCGGCAAAACGGAGGCAGCACTATGTACTGAAAAGAATGGTAGAAGAAGGGTTTATAAGCTCCGAAGAAGCCGAAAAAGCAATCAGGGAACCTTTGAATTTGTCGAGCAAGAAACATCATTACTTACCCAATTACTTCACGGAAGAGGTTAGAAAATACCTGCTGGAAAAGTTCGGAGAGAAGATCACTTATCAGGGTGGACTCGGAATTTACACGACGATGGATCCCGTGGCCCAGAAAATAGCCGAGGCCGTGCTTGTGGAGGGTTTGAAAACCTACGACAGACGTCACGGTTTCCGGGGGCCTGTGGCAACAGGGCTGAGTGAACGAGAATATCTGGAAAACTATGCTTCGGGTACCGAGGAAGCAGGTTCTGATGCCCTTTTGTTTGCCCGCGTTCGAGGCGCCGACGCGAAGACGGAAACCTTTTTCCTGCAGGTTGGCAGGAAAACAAAAGCCTGGCTCCCGAAGCCGGGATGGAAATGGACGGGTAAGTCTTTCAGCGCCATGAAAAAAATCCTCACCGAAGGTTCCGTCGTGGAAGTGAAGCCCCTGAAGAAGCTCGCCGAAGATGAATGGATCGTTTCTCTGGAGCAGACCCCTGAAGTAGAAGGCGCGATAATATGTGCCGATCCCCGCACGGGCGAAGTACTCTGCATGGTAGGGGGTAAGGATTTCAGATCAAGCCAATTCAATCGTGTTACCCAGATGAAAAGACAACCCGGCTCGGCCTTCAAGCCCATCGTTTACGCCGCAGCCATTGATAAAGGTTTTACGGAGGCCTCGATTGTTATGGACACTCCTCTGGTAAAACCCGGTTCCGGTCCGGATGATCTATGGAAGCCGGGAAACTTCGACGGGAAATTCCTCGGTCCGATGATTCTCAGAGATGCGGTAGCCTTGTCCAGAAACGTTGTTGCGGTCAAGGTGTTGAACGCTGTGGGGGTGAAGACCGTAATAGAACTCGCAAGGAAACTGGGCATAAGCTCCGAACTGACCCCCACGCTTTCTCTGGCCCTCGGCGCATCGGGGCTATCTCCCTGGGAACTGGCTCAGGCTTATGCCGTTTTTGCCAACGGCGGAGAAAAAAGGGATTTTTACCTGATCGAGCGCATCGTGGATTCCGAAGGAAACACGCTTTTTGAACACACTCCGAGGTCTGAAAGAATACTGTCACCCGAGACGGCTTACATAGTGACGGATCTTTTACGAGCCGTAGTACAAAAAGGGACCGGGAGATATGCATCCCGTCTGGGTCGTCCTGCGGCAGGCAAGACAGGGACAACCAATGAGTTTCGTGATGCCTGGTTTGTGGGATATACACCCGATATGCTGGCGGCCGTTTGGGTTGGCTTCGACGATTTCAGGCGATCTCTGGGGAGAAACGAAACGGGCGGCAGGGTTGCCTGTCCCGTGTGGACTCATTTCATGCAAAAGTGGTACGAAGCAACGGGAAGCCCTCCCAGAGACTTTCCGATCCCTTCGGACATCGTATTCGCCAAGGTGGACCTTGAGAGGGGCACCCGGGCTACCCCCGAAAGCACCAGGATAGAATTTCTACCTTTCAAAAAAGACCACCTGCCGCCTTCTGCGGACTCGCTGTTCTTATCCTCTGAACCGGAAACTCCCGCATCTGAGCAGTCAATTTATAAAACGGGGCTCTTTTAAATATGCAAGAGGAAGCAATCAGGAATTTTTTCTCTCCCGATGGCCCTCTTTCTCAATCCCTCGACAGGTACGAGGAAAGACCCGCACAGGCTCAGATGGCCCAGGTCGTTTTCGATACCCTTAAGAAAGGAACGCTCTCAATAATTGAAGCCGGTACAGGCATCGGCAAGACCCTGGCGTACCTGGTGCCGGCGCTGATTCTCGGGAAAAAAATCGTCGTATCGACTGCAACAAAGAACCTGCAGGATCAGATCCTGGAAAAGGATCTACCTTTCCTCAAGAAAAGATTTTTTCCTCAGATAAAATATACCGTTCTCAAGGGAAGACAGAACTACCTGTGCAAACGTCAATTGCTACATCTTAACCTTCAGGGCGGCCTCAATTCCCCCGAAGACGTTTCCCTGTTAAAAAGGGTCATGTCATGGGCCAGGAAGACATCATCGGGAGATCTAACGGAAATCGGAGAGACGAATTCCCATCCACTTCTTTCATCTCTGGTAGCAATCCCGGAAAGGTGTCACGGCAGAAACTGCCAATTCTTTCATTCCTGCTACGTAATCGAAGCCCGTAATCGGGCATCCGGAGCGGATCTGATAGTGGTAAACCATCATCTGCTCTGCACAGACCTGATCTTAAAACAACAGGATCTGGGCGATATCATACCGGATGTCGATGCCGTCATCATAGACGAAGCCCATCACTTTCCCGAGGTCCTGAGACAGGTTTTCGGCTTACATTACAGCTTCTGGAACTGGAAGCGGCTTTCATCGGAGCTCAGGCTTCTGGCGGCTGAGGCCATCGACGAGGACCTTCTCGACCGTCAAGTCTCCCGGATTGACGCCCTTCACCAGAAAATTATCTCGGCCCTGTTGCAATCCGGGCCTGTTCATCCCGACGATTCTTCAAAGTCAATAAAACGCAGAAACCTGGAAGCACTTTTTTCCCGGAACGCCGAAATATCGACTTATTTTCAGGAGCTTATAGACCGGTACGAGGATTTCCAATCAATTTTTGGCGGAACAGAAGAGGAAAATTTCCTTCACCTGAAAGAAAGGATCTCCGAATACGGATCAGTAATCCGGCAAATTTGCACACTGGATCATGAGGACCATGTATACTGGGCGGAATGGGACAGAAGCTCCTTTGCCATACGCTCCATGCCGATCACTGCAGAAAGGGCTTTTCAATCGGTCTTTTGTCTCCATTACCCCTGTGTGGTTATGACATCGGCAACCCTGGCCACGGCAAAAAACGGCAACGAAAGTTTTGATTTTTTTCTTGAAAGCCTGGGTCTGCCAGCATCGACCCCCTGCTATAAATTTGCCTCCCCTTATGAGTACGACCGTCAGATGGTAATCTACGTTCCACCGTCTTCCTTTCCCTTACCGGGAGATCCGAATTTCACAGATGCCGTCGCTGACATTGCCTGCGAGGTACTTCGAATATCCTCCGGTAGAGCCCTTTTCCTTTTCACAAACTACAGAAATATGGAAGTGGTGGGGACCATTCTCAGGCAACGGCTCGACTATCCAATTCTAATACAGGGTGAAAAATCCAGAGGCGAGCTTCTGGCCGAATTCCGGGAGAACATAAGCTCTATTTTGCTTGCTACGAGGTCATTCTGGGAAGGAATCGACGTTCCCGGTGAAAGTCTAACCCTCCTTTTAATCGATAAGCTTCCTTTTGCAACCCCCGAAGATCCCGTAATCCAGGGCGAATCCTTCTATTACGGGAAAAAGGGAAAGAACTACTTCATGGATTTTCAGGTTCCCAGAACCGTGCTCGTACTGCGGCAGGGAATTGGAAGGTTGATAAGATCCAGCAGAGACACCGGAATGGTTGCCATTTTTGACGTACGGCTACGGACTTCCTCTTACGGCCGGATTTTCCTCGAAAGCCTCCCTCCTTGCCCCGTTGTGGACTCCCTGGATTCGCTGAAAAAACAGTGGGAAACTATCAAAAGAGGAGATTGGGGAAGGTCATGAAGGTCAAAATACTTAGCCTGTTAGCGTTGATAACGTTTTCCGGCAGCTTTGCCTTTGCTCTGGGCAACGCAAGCAGAATTCCCATGAGTATTGCTCACTTCAAGCTGGGAGAACCGATAGACAAGTACGCGGCGAGCATCAATGCGGGTTTTCCTTTCCACGATGCCGACTACCCTTATTTGACCCATTACGAAATTCTCCCTTTCGAAGGCTTTTCCGGTGGCTTCGTTGCAACGGGAAACTGCACGGGTTCGAGTAAGATAGTAAGAATTAAGCTGAAATACGCCGATTCCTCCGAAGAGTTTTTTCAGAGGATAAAAAAGGAACTGGAAAAGCGTTACGGAAAGCCACAGGTTTATCGTGGCGACCCTTTTCACGTATTCGTTTCCTGGAAGTGGAGGTTTGAGGACAAAAAGGGCAAGGTGGTCAGCATGATACTTGAGCATTACAGCGGAAGAGGGGAAGAATACGCTTCAGGAACTGCCATAAAGCTTAATTACATATCGGAAATACGCAGGGAGGAATCGTGCTTTAAGAAACACAGGATCGGAATCGCACCCGATGGGAGCGGTAAAAAAAGCACAAAAGCTCTGGACATCGATTATTTTCTCCCTTATTGATGGCTAAGCCGGGATAACAAATTGAAAGAACTGAAGATTTTACATATAGGCAAATATTACCCGCCCGCCGAAGGGGGCATTGAACATTTTCTTTATGACCTGGTCATGTGGCAGGTAAAGCATTTCCCCGCTCGTGTGGGCGTTCTGGTCCATGACCACAAAAAAGGAAGCAGAGACACCCTTACACGCTCCGGCAATGACCATTTCGTTTACAGGGCAGGCGTTGTAGGGTCTCTTGCATACGCGCCTGTTTCTCCTTCCTTCCCGGTAGCATTGGCACGAATTTTAAAAAGCTACAGACCGGAGGTGCTACATGTTCACATGCCCAATCTTTCCGCACTATGGGTTTTAGCACTCAGGCCACAGGTCCCCCTGGTTCTCCACTGGCACTCAGATGTGGTACCAACACCTTACGACAGGACCCTGAGAAAATTTTACACTTTTTACCGTATCTTCGAAAAACGTCTTCTAAAGAAGGCAGCCCTTATAATAGCAACATCTCCTCCTTACCTGGAAACCAGCCCAGCCCTCAGAAAGTTTCGGAACAGGTGTCGGGTAATCCCACTGGGCATCAACCCTGCTCGACTTGATGCAACACACGGCAAAACCGGCAGAGAACAGTTTTTCGTACTTTCCGTAGGAAGGTTTACATACTATAAGGGTTTTCAGTACCTTATTGAGGCAATGCAGTATGTCAATGGGGCTTTTCTCACCATAGTCGGAGATGGAGTACTTCGAAAGGAGCATAAAAAATACGTCGAAAAACTGGGATTGGTGGACAGGGTGAGTTTACCGGGAAGGATCTCAAACAGGGAACTGGCCAATATGCTTTACAGTTGTGACGTCTTCTGCCTTCCCTCTATCGAAAGAACTGAGGCTTTCGGGCTCGTTTTGCTTGAAGCCATGAGTTTTTCCAAGCCCCTCATTACGACCATCATTGAAGGATCCGGCGTAACCTGGGTAAATCAGAACAACGTAACCGGTGTTCACGTTCCTCCTCGTGATGCCATAGCCCTGGCCGGAGCCATTCAATTCTTCAGAGAAAATCCGGATCTCGCAAAGAGCTATGGAGAAAACGGTAAGAGGCGTTTTAACAGTATGTTTCATATTTCCAGAGTAGCGTGTGAAATATGGAAGCTCTATGAAGAAGTCTGCTGAGGTGCTCGTAGTTATTCCTGCGAGGAATGAAGCGCAAACTATAGGTACGGTGGTTTCGGAAATCCGTGCCCGACATGGATTTAATGTGCTGGTTGTTGACGACGGCAGCACTGATGGAACGGCCGAAGTGGCAAAGTCTGCAGGCGCAAGGGTAATATCACTGGTCTATCCTCTGGGCACATGGGGAGCAATACAAACCGGCTTCAGGTTTGCCAGATTACACGATTTTAAAGTTGTGATAACGATGGATGCAGATGGTCAGCATCTGCCCGATTACCTGGAAGCACTACTTGGCCCCATAAATCTCGGAGAAGCCGACGTATGCATAGGAACTTGCCCGGAGCGCCTTAGCCTGCTCCGCAAAATGGCTTTATCCATATTTCGTTCCCTGGCGGGCGTAACCTTTCAGGACATAACATCAGGTATGAGGGCCTACGGGAAAAAAGCCGTATCCATTCTGACCGGTGAAGAGGCAAACCTTTTTGATTACCAGGACCTCGGGGTTTTGCTCTTTTTGACTTCCAGAGGTTGCAGAATTACGGAAGTTCCCGTTTGTATGTCCCACCGGCCATCCGGAAAATCCAGAATTTTCTACTCATGGTTTGCAGTTATGCGTTATGTTACGTACTCGTTTTTGCTATCCCTGGGGAAAAGTAAGCGGTGGAGGTTCTGAGGAGTGGTTTACTACAAGATACTGACGGCCGCAATTGGGCTGTTATTTCTGGCGATTATAATTCAGATGATCCGTCGTGATTATCTTCATCCCAATTACAGTATCTGGTGGCTTTTTACAGGAATCTGCATATCCCTTCTGGGAATATTCCCCGAGTTGGCCGACTTCGTGGCACCTTTCCTGGGCATCAGATACCCCCCTATTCTGGTAATGATCATCGGCCTGGTCGTGATATTTTTTAAATCCCTTATTTCGGACATCGAGAGAACAAAAAATCGCGCAATACTGAGAAAGCTCACCCAGGAGGTATCAATACTGAAAGAGGAGCTGGCATGTTTGAAACAGCAAATGGAGGACTCAGACAGGCGGTAGTTATAACGCTGGTTGCCGTCTGCGTCTCCATAGCCCTGCGATGCGTTCACGTAAAGACCTGGAATCAGAGGGCTTCGCTTTATTATTACGACGGCAATAAACCCCTCGTAACGACCATGGACGGCTACTATTATCTCAGGCTTTCGCGAGAATATGCCAGGGGAGACTTCGGATCAAAGGATGATTTGAGCCCTATCGGTAAGAAACCACAACCCTTTTCGCTGCTTCCCCTACTGAGCGCTTCCGTTCATAAAGTTTCGAAAATCCCGATAGAAAAAATCGCCTTTTTCCTGCCCGTTATTTTGAGTAGCCTCATGGCTCTAATATACGTAGCATGGGGGATGGTTCTGGGTGGGCCATTTCTTGCTCTGGCTTCAAGCATCGTAGGTGGAAGCGTATATTACTGGTATACGAGAACGTGTCTGGGAAGATTTGACACCGACGCTCTAATCCCCGTTTTCACGTACGGCATACCCTATCTAGTTTATAAGTACACAAAGGCCGACACTTTTCGGGCAGCAGCACCGTGGGGGGCTACGGCGATTCTCTGCGGGATTGCCTTTTGTTTATGGTGGTTACCGGCATTCTACGCATCCCCTGTGCTTATTATAGGCACATACGCCATAAGTATTTTCGCCTATAATCGATCCAAAACAGAAAGAATCCTGAAATTATGTGTTCTGACGGCAGGGTGCATAACGTCCATTCTCGTAATACTTTCATACATTGGCCTATTACCCCAGTTCAAAGTTTTTCGGCCTCTCATCGGTTTGCTTTCCCTCGTAACACATTCGGCGGAACCTGCTGAACCGTCCATATCGGCATCCATAAGCGAACTGGCACCGCTCTCATTGGCTTACTTCAAGACCTACGTCGCTGGTAGTTGGGCCTTTTTTGTCTTTTCTACTTCTGGATTCCTGATGCTTCTATTATCCAGGAAAAAGGAGCTAATCTTTCTGACCATCCCACTTCTGGCGGGCTTTATGAGTTTTTTTTCCAGACGGTTTTTAATATTTTTGATTCCGCTATTTGCCTTAAGCCTGGGTTACTTCCTGCACACATCCGGAAGCTATTTGAGGCGGAGATACGGACCGGCTTCTGCAGGAGTATTTGCAATTCTCGCTATTGCCATCACGGCTTTTTCTGTCGGAAAAAGGGCTTACACAACTTTCATCCCTCCCAGATTAACGGCTCATCACGTAGCCATTGCGAAAGCCGTGAATAACGGACACCTGCCTTCAGAGCTCGTTTGGAGCTGGTGGGACTACGGTTATTTCCTGGAATATTTTACCGAAAAACGAGTTCTCATAGACGGCGGATCTCAGGGAGGAATCAGGCCCTTTGTTGCGGCTTATCCTTTCGTCCAGGAAAATCCCGCAGTCGCGGCGCGATGGATCAGATTTTTTGCTCATCACGGCCCCGCCGGGATTCATAAAATCAACAGGTACACGGGGGGCACGGAAAAGACCGTAAAGCTCCTGGAAAAGATCTTTAGCAGCCCCCAGAACCTTCCCCATTTACTGGTCATCCACAGTTTTCCCCAAAAACTGGACTGGAAGAAGTACTTCTTTCCGGAATCCGGAAAGGTCTATATTTTCCTCCCCTTTGAAATGATTCCCGCAACCTACTGGTGGTATTACTACGGAACCTGGGGTCTTAAGCTAAACGGCGGAGATCCTGCACAGGCTCTCATCCTGCCACCCGGTACCGTTATCGACGGGCACAGAGGGGTTGTCTTTGTAAACCAGAAACAACTCCCCCTTGCGAGCCTCTATATTTTCAGGGACAGGCCAGAACCCACACTGTACCTGGACAGATATTTCCGCAGTTCAGGTCTTCTCGCCATAATAGGAAAAAGAGGATCCTATATTATGACCTCTAACCTAAAGGACTCGATTTTCTTCAAACTGCTCTTCACCCCCTACTCGGTTCCCTATTTCAGGTCGATAAAGTATATTCCCGAGTACGGGGGAATCTGGGAGGTCCTCGATGGCCCGAGAGGCTAATCTGAGCCCCTTCGAAAAATGCGCACCTGGAAAATGTGCTTATTTCTTACCTGGAATTAACAGAAGAAAGGAGGTGAAGGCTTGAGGAAAAGTTATAAAAGCAGATAATGCTTTTCACCGAGTTGATAAAGCCTCTTTTTTTGGATTCTCGTGGAAAGAAAAAGAGAGGTAGGTTCAGGAAGTATTCCGAGGAGTTCATACCGGCTTTGTTTTTTATCAGCTTCAGGACTTAAGGGTCGAAGCCGCTGATCTGTTTGGTAAAGATGTCCCGGTCCTCTCCACTCTGCACTACCGCTTTATGTTTCTTACCTTTGCAAAGATACCAAACCCGTTATGCTCGCCTCAATTGTGCGTAAAATAGAACTATCGCCACCCCCCGAAATCCGTTTTTCGAAAAGGCTCCGGAAGGTATCGAAATGTCCGGGGTTGTACTGTGTTAGAACTTTCGATGGGTCCTTCCAAAACAGGGGAAGTCTGAGACCAGGTGTCAGGAACCAGGAATGCCGGAATGGGTTTTAGAAACGGAATAACGGAGAAGGTCACCTTTTGTTCGGGAATTGCCCGATTTTGCAACGGTGGAATGAGGGTTTGCGGAGGTTTACCGAATTAGGCAGACCCAGTAATTTCAGGTAGTTATCTTCTTTTCGGGGCTGTTTTAGTTAGGACTAAAATCATCGGGACGCCTTTTTTGGGGGAGGTTTACCGAAAAGCACTTGACGGCTTAATGATTTCGTGTATTTATAAGGACGCAGTCGGAAAGCTTGACCCGATTCGAGGGGATTGCGACATACCAATTGTT